>CAJBIG010000257.1 GCA_903953065.1 uncultured Solirubrobacterales bacterium | reverse complement strand
GGCCACGGCGCCGAGCGAGCGCCGCGCAGCGCACGGATGAACGCCAACACGAGCAGGGCAAGGTAGGCGAGCAGGCCGATCACACCCTGCTCCGCCGCGACGGTCACGGGAATCGTGTGCGAGGCCGAGGCCGCGCGCTCATATGACACGTTGTTGGTGCGGCGATACTGGCGCGCGAACGACCCGGCTCCCCACCCTTGAAGTGGACGCTCGACGAACAGCTTGCCGCCCCCCGTCACGAGCGCGGCGCGGCCGCTCGTGACGCGCTCGGCCGTCTTTCCACCGCTAAGCGCGCCGCTTCCAACCGCGGCGGCGATTCCTCCAAACAGCAGCGCCGCTACGACGATCCCGACCGTCCAGCGCACGCTCCAGCGCAGCGCGGCAATAACGCCGAGTCCTGCCAGCAAGGCGACAAAGCTCGACTGCGAGAACGTGATCAGCAGCCCACCGAAGAGAATCACTGCCGCCAGCCCGCCGAGTGCGACCTGCTTGTTGCGTTTCTGCCAGCAGATCCAGGCGACCAGCAGGACGATCACAACGACGAGGAAGCGGCCGAAGATGTTGGGGTCGAAGAACACCGAATTGACGCGGAAGTAGTCGGTGAACTGGTTTGAGGCGATCACCTTCGGGTTGAGGAAGATGTGGCGCGTGGCAAACTCGACAAACCCGACGGCGGTCAGCACCAAGGCCAAGCCAACGAGCACGGCAAGGGCGCGGCCGGCGAGCTTCTCGGTCCAACGCGAGCGAGAGATCAAGACAAAGAGCAGCGCGAAGGGGACGTAGAAGAAGACGACATTCTCAAGCGCCGGTGCACTGCCCAGCCCATAGGCGCTCTGAATCGAGTAGATCACCAGCACGGCAGCGATTACCCACTCGAGCGCTCCCGGCCTGAGCCCTTGCTCGCTTGCACCGCTGCGCAGCCGCGGAAGCAGCCATGCCAGCGCGCCGGCGGCCACCACCAGGTAGAGGCCGAGCAAGAGACTCGCGGTCGAATCACCGACCGAAATCGGAATCCGGAACGGCAGCGTCAGCACGACGGCGATTGGGAAAGCGGCAGGCCGCCGCGTGAAGAGAATTACGAGCGCAGCCAGAGCCAAGAGGCCGATCAGCACGGCGGCAACCGCCAGAATCGGACGATCGCGCAGCGTCGCGAGCTGGTCCGCGTCGGCGACGTGAATAACCAGAATCAGCGGCGCGAGAATGAGCGTCGCCAGCATCAGCCGCGCGCGCGCCGTCGCCGAGCCAACGACGAGAGTCGCGCCGGCCAGAAGGCTGCAGATTGTTAGCGCGAGAGCAGTTGCCATGAACGCGTCATCAGTCCTTGAACATCGGGGTCGGTTGCAAGTCGTGAAGGGAGCTGCGGCAGTCCGTAGCGAATTACCGTTCCTTTGCCGACGCGGAAGGCGACGATCGTGACCGCTCCATCGCCGGTAACCGCCGAGGCAAGCGGCTTGCCTGAGGGAACCATCTTCGTCGCTTCAATCGCGGCGTAGTTGTTGAAGAGCCCGCTGGTCCCCTTGAACAGCTCAATCTGATCTTCACCGGCGGTGATGTCGAAAGTGCCTATCGCAGGCGGATCGAGCTTGCTGCCAAAGATGTCCGCCGTTGCCGGCGGTAGAGGCGCAACGAGGTTGGCCCGCTTTGTCAGCGTGACGGAGCGAAGCAGCGAATCGGTGCCGGCTTCAACGAGCGTGCCACCAGCGGTCACGAAGCTGCGCAGCTTCCGCGCCGCCGCCGGTGGAAGCCAGACTGTGTCACCAACCAGAAGCACGCCACTGTGACCAGCGAGCGTCGGGCCGCGGCCGCTCGCAAGGCCGTAGTCGGTCGTCAGGTCATAGCGGTATCGGTTACGCGCAAGCCACTTCATTATCGGCTGCTCTTGAACTGCAAAGCGAGCTGGGAGCGGTGTGCCGAGCACGCGCCTGAGCGTCGCCGGGCCGCCCCTGGTGAGCAGGTTGGGTTCGCCGTCTCCATCATCGTCGACCGGGTTTCGCCCCTGCCATGTAATCAGCGGCAGTACGACCAGCACCGGGTGCGAGGCGGCATCGTCAACGGCGAGTGGAACAGATGAGCGCAATCTGCCCTTCTTTGCCGTGAAGAGCATCAACTGCGACGACTTGCCGCGTGGCCTGACACGGACCACCGAGGCCGAGCTGCGGCCACGTAGCGATGAAGATTTCCCAAGCTGGCTGAGCGTCCAGCTGAAGCGCTGACCGTTCGCGGCGACGTTCACGCTGGCGAGCGAACCGGCCTTGGTGGGCAGGAGCGGTGGCTGGGCCGCAACCGGACGCACCGTTATGCCGCCGCGACCGGGCAGCGGCTGGCCGTAGACGGAAATCGGCATTCCCTTCGCGTCGAGCGGTACCGAGCTGCCGAGGACGCCGGCTGAGTCGCGGCGCTGGGCGACAACTAGATAGGTCCCTGGGGGTACCGGGCGGCCGTCCGCAGCGCGGCCGTTCCAGCTCGCCCGATTGGAGCCCTCGGCGATCGGCACTTCGGCAACCTGCTCGGTTGGCAGCGGCGCAGTTCGGAATATCAGCAGACGCCCGCCGCGTGCCGGGGCGTTGAGGAGCACCTCTGCTGGCTGGCCGTCTGGCCGTGGCAGCAGCTCCGGCCCAGGGCCGGCATCCGGGCCGATCGAGACGACGGTCACTTTCGGTGGCGTGTTATCGACGCGGAACGACTTCGGCACGACGATGCTGCGGCCCTCGCGGCGAAGCGTGACCCGAATCCGGTAACGCCCGTCGGCGACAATCTTGCCGTTCTCGTCGCGGCCGTTCCAGATCAGCGGCTCGATCGTGCGGTAGGCGGGAAGCTCAATGCCGGAGGCGATTTCACGGACGCTGTCCCCCCGTTCATCGACGACAGCGACGTCAACCAGCTCGCTGCGCTTAAGGCGAAAGGTGACCCGTTGACGTTCGAACCGGCCATCACCGTTCGGCGAGATCGCTTCGGCGCCAAGTCGGAAGGAGAGCAACACGGGATCTGCGGTCTTCAGCTTCTGAGCGAGAAAGAAGGCAGAGCCCGTAGCAAGTACGAGCAGCGCGAATATCACCTGCGCGAGCCGCGTCAAAGCGCCACCAGACTCCCGTTGTCGGGGCGCTCCGATCCATCCCTGCCTGCAGCGCGCAGCGCAAGGCGGATCACGTTGCCGTGGCAGATGATCACAGTCGCTCCAGTTTCGCTGCGCGCGCGCCAATCGTCCAGCCCCGCCGCCACGCGTGCAGCCTGGGTCGCAAAACTCTCACCACCCGGGAAGCCCCAGTCGGCGCTTAGCTCAACGAACGATGTGAACGCCTCAGGATCCTCCGCGGCGACGTCGGCGAAACTGCGGTCGGTCCATTCACCGGTCTCGGTTTCGGCAAAGCGGGCGTCAACCTGCGGCTCAAGGCCAATCAGCTCGGAGACGATCGTCGCCGTCTCGAACGCCCGCGCAATGTTGCTCGATACCAGCGTCACCGGCTCAACTGCCGCTACCGCCAGCGCCAGCTGACGCGCCTGCTCGCGTCCGGTCTCATCGAGCGGCACGTCGCCCCAGCCTTGGAAACGGCCCTCCAAGTTGTAGGCGGTCTGTCCGTGCCTGGCTAGATAGATCACTGCGCTTGATCGGCGCCGAGCACTACAACGACGACGGCGTTCTGGCCGAGGACGCGGATGTTCTCGTCGATCGCCGTCACAGCAGCGCTGCTCAGCCCGAGCGTCTTTGCCACTTCATCGGCGGCCGCTTTGGCTCCCGTGTCGTAGTAGACGGTTGAAGACTGGGCGGTCTGGTCGGGCGCAGTCGTGACCGGGCCGACCTTCGTGAAGCCTGCGGCCTGGAGCTTGTCGGCGGCAGCCCTTGCCAGCCCGCTGCCGGTCGTGCCGTTGAATACGGCGACCTGCGTTGTCGCGGGATCCACCGCCGAATCGGCAGAGTCGGTTGTCGTCGCAGTCGTGGGCGCTGGCCCAACGCTGTTGGTTGCCGGAGTCGAGCTGGTGCTCGAATCGCTTCCACCGAAGACCTGTGTGATCAAGACAAAAGCGATCACGATGATCGCCAATCCACCAACGACCACGAGCAGCAAGGAACGCTTGCCACCCTCGGACGGCTCTTCGGCCTCGGCCTCGGCCCGGCTGGCGCGCGGCGCGGGCGGACGCGTTGGCGGAATCGTGATCTCGTCGGTTGCGTTTCGAGCCGGAGCAACCGTTCGCGGGCGCGGGCGCGCGGGCGGAGGCGCGGGACGACCGGCCGCGCTGGTGGCAGGCGCCGGCGGCGGGGGCGCCGGCTTCGCAGGCGGCGTGACGGCAGCTGGCGGCGCAGCACCAGCGGGCTTGGCTGAGGGATCGGTGGCGGCCTTGTCCGGACCACCAACGGCCTGCTTGGCCGGCGGCGTCGGAATAGCGCCAGTTGCAGACTTGGCAGCGGCGCCCGCGCCGGCTGCAGGAATGGCGCCGGGGGTCGGCTTCGCTGGCTGGCCGGCAGCGGCGCCACCTGGCGGCTTTGGAGCTGGGCCCGGCACAGCACCGGTCGAAGGCTTCGTGGCTGGCTTAACAGCGGGGGTGACCGGAGCACGTGGACGACCTGCCGCCGTAGCCGCGGCGCCGGTTGCCGCGCCTGCGGTAGCCGCCGCCGTAGCTGGCGCTGGTCGCGCAGCCTCTTCGCTAATCCGTTCAGCCGCTTCGGCGTCACGTTCGGGAGAGCGACCGGCCCAATCGCGGAGCCGTTTCACTTCGCGCGCCTGCGCCGCGTAGAGCGCCGCGAGCACGCCAAGGCCAACAACCGCGGCTAGGCCAGCGAGCGCACCAATGTGGTCGATCTGGTCTGAGATCGAGAGAGCAGCGTGAACCAGCGTCATCGAGGCTTGATCTTATGCCTTGGAGTCGCTGGACTGCTGTTCGAGCGCCTCTGCGGCAGTGTCTTGCGGCCTGTCGGCGTCGGTGAAGGCTGCGACCTTGGCAGCCAGGGCAGCAGAATCACCACTCGCCATCAAGACGTCGATCTCTGCAAACCAGCCAGCGATCTCGTGACTTTGGCGGGCTTTGCGCGAAGCGTGAACGATCTTCTCAGCCGGCGTTGGCTGCGGCCGCTCGTGCGGATTGAAGAGCTCCTCATGGAGCTTCTCGCCCGGCCTGCGGCCGATGACCTCGATCGCGATGTCGCGGTCGGGCTCCAGCCCTGAGAGCTCAATCATGTCGCGCGCGAGGCCGATGATCGAAACAGGCTCGCCCATCTCGAGCACGAAGATCTCGCCGCCGCTGCCGAGCGAACCGGAGCGGATGATCAATTGGACGGCCTCAGGAATCGTCATGAAGTAGCGCGTCATCCGCTCGTCTGTGACGGTCACCGGGCCACCACGGGCGATCTGGCGGCGGAAGATCGGCACAACCGAACCGGAAGAGCCGAGCACGTTGCCAAATCGAACTGAGGCGTAGTTGGTCTCTGGAAAGCGCGACCCCATCTCCTCGACGGCATATTCGGCGAGCGCCTTCGAAGCGCCCATCACGGTCGCTGGAGCGACCGCTTTGTCGGTCGAAACGAGCACGAAGTTGTGAACCTCAACCTCACCGGCCAGCTCGGCGACGAGCCGCGTCGCGACGGCGTTATTGCGGATCGCCTCAACAGGGTTGCTCTCCATCAGACCAACGTGCTTGTAGGCAGCAGCGTGGAAGACAAATGTTGGCCGGTACTGCTCAAAGACCTCGCGCATCCGCGCAGCGTCCTTGCAGTCAGCCAGCACCGCCGTCAGCGATGAAGGGTGAACGTGGCGGTCTTCCTCGAGCTCGCGCTGAATTGCAAAGAGATTGTCCTCGGCGTGGTCGAGAATCACCAATCGTCGCGGCGCAATTCGCGCAATCTGGCGGCAGAGCTCGGCGCCGATCGAGCCGCCGGCGCCGGTCACCAGCACAATCTCCTTCGAGAGGTAGCTGCCTACTCGGTCCAATTCCATCCGCACCGGCTCGCGGCCGAGAATATCCTCGACCTGAACCTCGCGGACCTGTCGAACGACGTGTCCGGAACCGGCCTGCAGTAGCTCAAAGACGGTCGGCAGCGTGCGGACGGGAATGCCGCGGTCGCGGCCGGCGCGCACTACACGGCCGCGCAATGTTCCCGGCGCCGAAGGAATTGCGATCAAGATCTCGTCGGGTTCGGATTCGTCGAGAATCCGCCCCAGTTGCTCTGTGCCGCCGAGCACTTTGACACCGTCGATCCGGAGGCCGGCCTTGAGCGGGTCGTCATCAACAAAACCGACTGGATTGAGCGCGAGCGTTGGGTTGCGCAGGATCTCTCGCAGCGTCAGGCGGCCGCCGTCGCCAGCGCCGATTATCAGCACGCGGCGGGCATTCTTGTCGGCGCGGAAGCCCCGGATCGGCCTTTCACGGACGGTTCGGGCAACGAAGCGCACACCGCCAACAAAGAGCAGCATCAGCAGGAAGAAGAGCGCGAGCACACCGGTTGGAACAAGCACATTGATCTCGCCGCCAGCCGATTGATAGCTGACCGGGTGCAGCAGCGCGACCAGCCCGGCAAGCGCGACCGTCAGCAGCGCGACGGCCTGCAGCACGCCGAGATAGTCGCCTTGTGTTGCATAGCGCCACTGGCGCTGCTCGGTCCGCAGCAGCAGGAAGATCACGAGCGTCAGAACGACAACCCACGGAACCGTCTGCTCGAAAAGCCGCTCGTAGCGCGGCGGCGGCCCTGCTGCTTGGTCAAAACGAAGCCGGAAAGCGAGAAAGTAAGCCAGCGCGGCAAGCGCTCCGTCAACCAACAGCTGCGCAACTGAGTGGCGATGGAGCGGGAAAACCGCCGAGCGGAGGCGACTGCGCATCAGAGCGGCATTCTAGCTCTAACGCGCTCTCCCTTCAGCGCCGCGCAAGGATGCTCGCAGGCCGTCAGCGAGCGCTCAGCAGCAGTTCTACCAGCAGCTCTGGATCACGGCGCACGCGTTCGGCCTGCGCCGCTGCCTCATCGCCGGCCGAACGGCGGCTGAGCACGACCGTTGCGGGGTCCTCAAGCCGCCCCATGCGACCGTCGGCAATCAGCTTCTCGTCGACAGCCCCGATCTTCCCTTCGAAGGTCGTCAGTACCGGCGTGCCGAGCGCGACGGCCTCACGGTTCATCGTTCCGCCAGCGCTCACGACGAGGTCGGCCAGCGCGACCAGAGACGGCCCGTCAACGGCGACCTCGGGAATCACGAATCCACCGGCCGCGATCAGCTCGGTGCGCTGCTCCTCAGTGCGCGGTAGTACGACAACCTGCCCCTGCTCTCGCAGTCGAACCAAGACCTCACTGAAGGCGTTGTTCTCGAAGCGGTGGTAGAGCGAGACGGCCGGCGGCGTTCGAACGACGGCGAGCGGCTGCTGGCCGTCAAGGCCAAGCAGGTCGAGCACGGCGCGATCGGGCTCAAAGTCGGCGAGGTAGTACTCCTCCTTGAGGCCCGGGTACCGGCGCAGCTTGCCGCGCGCTCCGTAACGATCAAGCCGCTCGGGCGGGATCGCATCGGGAACGACGACGGCCTGCGCAAGGCGGCAGTTGACGTTGTGCTGAACCGTCGCCCACTCGTAATCGAACATCGTTGCGGCCGGCACGCCGAGCATCCTCGCGGCGACGCTGATGTCATTTGAGCCATGGCCGATCGCCAGATCAAAGTTGCGGCCGCGCGCCCAGCTTCGCAGCGCCAACGAACGATCGACGAGCCCGCGCGCCTTCGCCGCCAGCTTGCCGCCGCGGTGGTGGCCGATGACGGCCGCGTCGATTCCGTGCAGCTCGCAGAG
>CAJBIG010000256.1 GCA_903953065.1 uncultured Solirubrobacterales bacterium | reverse complement strand
GTTACCGGGCCCGGCGTTATAGGCCGCCAGGGCTGCGTCAACGTCGCCGTCGTAACGGTCAAGCAGCTCACGCAGAAGATATGAGCCGTAGGAGATGTTGATCTGCGGCGTAGCGAGATCCTCAAGTGTGAACGCCGTGCCGCCCGAGCGGCGCGCAATGTCGCTCGCCGTCTCCGGCGTGATCTGCATCAGCCCCTCCGCCCCGGCCGATGAGGTTCTGCCTGCGATGAAACCCGATTCGGCGTAGATGACGGCCGCGATCAACGCTGGATCGAGGTTCTTGGCGCGCGCCTGCTGACGAATGATGTCGTCGTATCGAAGCGGATAGGCGATCTCCGTGACCGCCTTGTCCACGCCTTTCAGCGCGTCAAGGCCGCTGATCATTGCCACGAGCAACGCTGCGGCGACAAGAACCGCAACCGCTGGCCACAACCGCCGGCGGCGCCGTGTACCGGCGGTGCTCACCCGGCAAGCCGTTCGAGAATCAACGCCAGCTCGGCCTCCAGCTCGGCCGTCGTGCCGTCGTTGATGACGACGTATGTAGCTCTCTCCGCTTTCTCCTGCTGACTTAGCTGACGGGCGTGTCGTTCGTCGGCCGCTTCATGGCCGCGCGCTGCTGCGCGCTGACGGCGCAGCTCCTCGTGAGCGATCACCGCGATCGTCGCGTCATAGATCCCATCCATACCTGCTTCAAACAGCAGGGGCGTCTCGACGACTGCGGCCCGCGGCCGAGGCTCGTGGACGAGCGAACCTTCGCGGAACTCTGCAACCTGCGCACCGACCAGCGGCCAGATGAGGCCTTCGAGCCAAGCACGCTCCAGCGGGTCTGCGAAAGCGAACCGCGCCAGAGCGGCGCGGTCGACGGCTCCGGCCGGGGCAACTTCGGCGCCCCATCGATTGACCACCTGGTCGACGACATGCTGCTGCTCATAGAGCGAGTGCACTACGGCGTCGGTCGAGAGCGTCAGCGCGCCGAGGCGCTCAAGCGCGCCTAGCGCCGTGCTTTTGCCCGACCCCATACCCCCGGTCAGGCCGACGAACGGGACGAGGGCTGAATCGGTCAGCGCAGCGCCGCCAGCGTCAGTCCTGCGGATCCGCAGGCGGTGCGTCGGCTTCGGCAGCAGCTTCAGCTACCTCTTCGACCTCGGCGACCAGTTCAGCCTCGGCCTCAGCTACCTCTGCCTCAACTTCGACTTCGGCAGCAGCTTCAACTTCCACCTCGGTCTCTGCGGCGGCCTCAGCCTCAATCTCATTGGCCTCGGCTACAACTTCAGCCTCTGCGGCAGCCTCCGCCGGCGCCGCTGCGGCAAGCAGCTCTTCGTCGACGACAGGCACGACGAGGTCGGCCGGCGCTTCGATAGCGGCGTCCTCTTCGGGGAATTCGAGGTTGCCGGTGTGGGCGGAGAGGATCTGGCCTTCGACTCGTTTTACCGAGAGCGAGAGGCGGCGGCGCTCATCATCTACTTCGAGCACCTTGACCTTGATCTCGTCGCCAGGCTGCACAACCTCACGTGGATTCTCGACGTGGTGGGCGGCAAGCTCCGAGATGTGGACGAGCCCCTCAACGCCGTCGAGGATCTCAACGAATGCGCCGAAGGTGACGACCTTGGTCACCGTGCCTTCGAGGTCGTCGCCGATGTTGTAGGTATCGACAACGCGCTGCCATGGATCGTCCTGGGTCTGCTTGAGACCAAGGGAGATTCGCTGGCGGTCGCGGTCGATCTCGAGCACCTTGACCTGAACCGTCTGGCCAATCTCAAGCACCTCGTTGGGGTGGTTGACGTGCGACCACGAAATCTCC
>CAJBIG010000255.1 GCA_903953065.1 uncultured Solirubrobacterales bacterium | reverse complement strand
CGTGACTGTTGCCGAGCGCTGCCGCGAACTAACCGACCGCTTTGAGCTGCCACCGCGCAGCGCCGAGAAGCTCAACGCGCTGCTCAAGTTCGTTATCACCGGCCCCAGCTCGCTAACAAACGTCCGCGACCCTGCGACAGCAGTCGAACTCCACATAGCTGATTCGTTGGCCGGCCTGGAGCTTCCTCAGCTGCGCAGTGCTGCGACGATCGCCGACCTTGGCTCCGGCGGTGGCTTTCCTGGGCTCGTCTTGGCAATCGCGCTCCCGGATGCGCAGCTAACGCTGGTCGAGAGCGCGGCCCGAAAGGCAGACTTCCTACGCGAGACGGCCGAAGCGATGACGCTCGACAATGTTTCAGTTGTCGCCGAAAGGGCTGAACTGTGGGCGCTGGACGCACGCGAGCAGGATGCGGTTACCTCGCGCGCGCTGGCCTCGACATCGATCCTGCTCGAGTACGCAGCGCCGCTGCTTCGCGTCGGCGGGTCGTTGGTCGCCTGGAAGGGGAGTCTGAGCGACGAAGAGTCCAGCGACGCCGCCTTCGCAGCTTCAGAGCTGCAGATGAGCGCACCGCTCGCGGTGGCTGTTAGCGAAGATCTCGTCCGCGGAGCCGACCGCCGCCAGTTGATAGTGAGCGAAAAGCTCGCCCCTACGCCGGATCGTTATCCACGTCGGCCAGGCATCGCGAAGAAGCGCCCATTGGCCGCAAACAACGGCTGAGCAGGGCTAGTTCGCCCCCGAACCAAATACTTTGGAGTGCGAGCCTTTACCGACCGATAGGCCCGGTAACTTGGGGCTTAGATGGGAACTATCTACGCGATCGCGAACCAGAAGGGCGGTGTCGGCAAGACGACGACGGCCGTAAATGTCGCCGCCTGCGTCGCTGAGGCCGGTTTCGCGACGATTCTGGTCGATGCCGACGCCCAGGCCAACGCGACTGTCGGCCTCGGTGCGCCGAAACTCTCGACTCCGAACCTCTACGACGTGCTCGCCGGCCGCGTTACGGCGTTAGACGCGCTGCTGCCAACCGAAGTCGAAAACCTCCGCCTGCTGGCTTCACACCCCGATCTTGCCGCTGCGAACGTTGAGTTGCCGCGCGAGGTCGGCTCCGAGACGCGCCTGCGCGACGCGCTGGAGCCTTTGCGAAACGAGGCCAGCTACCTGATCATCGACTGTCCGCCATCGCTCGGGCCGCTCACAATCAACGCGCTAGTCGCCGCTGATCGCGTGATAGTCCCGGTGCAGACCGAGTATTTCGCGCTCGAAGGGCTGGCCGGCCTGCTCGACACGCTGAGTCTCGTGCAGCGCGAACTGAATCCACGCCTGGTCGTCGCTGGGATGCTGCTGACGATGCACGACGGCCGCACACGGCTCTCGCGTGATGTCGAACGCGAGGTGCGCGAACACTTCCCCGATCTGGTCTTTGAAACCGTCATCCCGCGCAATGTGCGCGTCGGTGAAGCGCCCAGTTACGGGCGCCCCGTAATCCATCACGATCCGCATTGTGCGGGGGCTGAGGCATATTTTGCGCTCGCCCAGGAGGTAGCAACCCGTGGCTAACACTGGAATTGGACGTGGCCTTGCCGCGATTCTCGAATTGCGCCCAGAGGACGGGCAAGCGGCAGCCGAGCTGCGCGAGATCAATGTCGAGCTGATTGCCCCAAACCCGAACCAGCCGCGCCGCCGCTTCGACGAAGAAGCACTGGCAGCGCTCGCCGATTCGCTCGCCGATCAGGGTGTTCTCCAGCCCGTACTCGTGCGCCCGCTCCCGGGCGGCAGCTATGAGCTGGTGGCCGGCGAGCGCCGCTGGCGCGCAGCCCAGATCGCCGGCCTTGAGCAGATTCCGGCAATCGTCGAGCAGCGCGACGACACCGAGGCTCTAGAGGCCGCAATTGTCGAGAACATGGCTCGCGCCGACCTCAACCCGGTTGAAGAGGCGCGCGCCGTAGCGGCGCTCGTCGAAGAGCTTGGAATGACGAAGAAGGCCGTTGGCCGTCGCGTCGGCCGCAGCCGCTCGGCAATCTCCAACCTGCTCCGGCTTCTCGACCTGCCTGATTCGGTGCTGGCAATGCTTGAGGAAGGCTCGCTGAGCGAGGGCCACGGACGCGCGCTGCTGCTCGCTGAAGATCACTCGGACCGAAAGAGGCTGGCGCGCTCAGCGAAAGACGAGGGCTGGTCGGTTCGCGTACTTGAGGATCGGGCCCGCAAGGCGAACGTTTCAGAGGCCGGAAAGCGGAAAAGGGCAGGCAAGGGAGCACCCGAGCAGATCCACCCCGACCAGGCCGATGCTTGCGAGCAGATTGCGCGCACGCTCGGCGAAGCTTTCGGCCGCGAGGTCAAGGTTCGCCCTCGCGGAACCAGCTACAAGGTCGAGCTGACAATTGAAGACGTGGCCGACGCCGACCTTGTCGCCGGTTTGATCGCCGCCCGCAGGCTTTCCTGACTGATGAATCAGTAAGCTCTGCGGGTGAGCAGGATTTCGAAGCTACCGCTGCTCCTCGTCGGTGTCGCAGCCTTCTGCTTCGTGCTGCTCGCCGCGTCCGGCACCGCTGGGCTGCCATTCCTTTTTCCGTTGTTCGCGCTCGCGATTCCGCTCTTGTTCGGGCGCTTCCCAGGCGAAGACGTTCTCGCGCGGATGCGCGAGCGTCGCAGTGGTCGTCGGCAGACTGCTGGCGCAGTTGTTCGGGAGCGCCCGCCTTCGCTGCTCGTCTGGGTCTCAGCGCTGCTTGAAGGCGGCGCAGCTCCGCGCGGGCCGCCTCCTCTCTCCCTGACTTGACCTTCTCGGCGCTCCTGCGCCGAGTAACCCAAGATTTGGAGGACCGATGTTCGTTTCACAACGGGTCGGCCGCACGCCCTTCAGGCGCGCCGCGACCATCATCATCGCCGCCGCGTCGTTAGGCGCCTGCGGTGAGTCAGAAGTGGCGAAGCCAGAGCGCGCACTACGTGGCGTCACGCGCACGCCAGCACCAAACGTTGCCAAGATCACGCTGCCTAACGTGACGACCGGCGCGCGCGGCAAACCCTTCTCGATGCGAGCCGCCACGGGCGGGCTGCTGCTCGTCTACTTCGGTTACACCTCCTGCCCCGACGTCTGCCCGACGACGCTCGCTGACATCAAGGGTGCGATCGGCAAGCTGCCAGCCAAGCAGCGCAAGCTGGTGATGCCCGTGATGGCAACCG
>CAJBIG010000254.1 GCA_903953065.1 uncultured Solirubrobacterales bacterium | reverse complement strand
TACCTCGACGTGAACATCTTTGGGATGCTGCGCGATGATTGGCGCGCCAGCGAGCAGGCTGAGATTGAGATCAGCAGCGTAGGCACGCCGCCGAGCGCCTTCCTGCAGGTTCCCTAGTCGCGCGCGCTCCAGCTAAAGCCACGCACCGCGAGGATCACGCAGGCCAGCGTCCAAACGGCAACGACGGCAAGGTCAGATAAGTGGTCAGCTATCGGTGCTCCGGTGACCAGCGCCGCGCTGATCCCGTTGATCACATGAACCAGCGGCAGCGCGTTGGCGATGTCACGCAGGAAGGTCGGGACGTTGTCGACGTCAAAGAAGACGCCGGAGATGAAGATCATCGGCAGGAAGACGAGGTTGGTGTAGGCCGGCGCAGCCTCAAAGTTCGGAATCACGTGTGAGAAGGCAACGCCCATAGAGGCAAAGCAGGCGACGCCAAGGACTGTGAAGAGGGCCAACTCAGCCCAATCTTTAGGCCAGCCGAGGCCGAAGAAGAGCTTGCCGGCAACGATGATGATGAGGATCTGAATCACGGCGTTGGTCGCCGCGCTGCCGATGATTCCTGAGAGGTAAGAGGTGCCTGGCAGCGGCGTGCCGCGGACGCGCTTGAGCACGCCTTGCTCGCGCAGGAAGGTCATCTGAGTTGCGAGCGCGTTGAAGGTCGTTGCCATCACGCTGAGACCGGCGATTCCAGGCACCAGCACGTTGAGGTTGGCTTGGTTGCCGCTGAATACGGCGCCGAAAAGGAAGAGGAAGATCAGCGGCAGCACGAAGCTGAAGAAGGCCGCGGTGGGGTTGCGCCAGAACATCTTGCGCTCGAGGCGGTACTGGCGCCAGGCGAGTGTCGCGTCGCTCATCGCTGGACCTCGCTCGCTTCGTCGGCAGTCAGTTCGAGGTAGACGTCCTCAAGCGATGGGCGAACGACGGAGCAGTCTTCAAGCCGTTCGCCGCGCGCGATCGCTTCACCGGTAAGGCGATGGAGTAGCTCGGTCGGGTCGTCGACCTCTTCGCTGGTCAGCTCGCCGCGCTCGCCCCGCCAGCTGACGCGGTAGCGAGCCGACGCCTCGCTGAGCGTGTCGGGCGGGCCTTCGGCGAGGATCTTGCCGCTCTTGATAATCGCCACGCGGTCGCACAGCTCTTGTGCCTCTTCGAGGTAATGAGTCGTCAGCAGCACCGTCTTGCCCAGGTCACGAAGCCGTCTGATCGTGCCCCATGCGGCGCGGCGCGCGGCCGGGTCAAAGCCGGTCGTCGGCTCGTCGAGGAAGATCAAATCGGGGTCGCCGATCAGGGCGAGCGCGAGGTCAAGGCGGCGCTGTTGGCCGCCGGAGAGCGTCCGCACCAGCGCCATCGACTGCGCCTCGTCGTCGAGGCCGACAATTGCCAGCACTTCGTCAACGTCGCGCGGGTGGGGGTAGAGCCCGGCCCAGTGAGCTACAGCCTCGCGGACGCGAACGTGGCGGTACATGCCGGAGCTCTGCAGAACTATGCCAACGCGCTCGCGCAGCGCGCGAGGGCGCTGCGCCGGGTCAAAACCAAGCACCGAGACGCTGCCGCTGCTGCACATTCGGTAGCCCTCGAGAATCTCAACGGTCGTCGTCTTCCCGGCGCCGTTGGGGCCAAGCAGGCCGAAAATCTCGCCTTCGGCGACCTCAAAACTGACGCCGCCGACGGCCTCGTATTCGTCGTAGAACTTGTGTAGATCTGCGACCGTGATTGCTGGCTGTGCGCTGGACACGGCGCAATGATCGCAGGACGATGCTGCAATTCGGTTATCGGCAGCGCAGAGCGGCGCAAATGTCGCGATACTGAAGTGATGGCGAAGGCACGACCAATTCCCGGGCTGACCGGTGAGATGCGCTATTCGGACGCCGCTACGGCGACGATTGCGGTCCGCAGCGACGAGCTTTTCGACCACGCTGCTGGCGTCCTTGACGTCACCAATATCGAAGCGGTTCATGCGATGCGCGTGGCCACTCGCCGTCTTCGCTCTGTACTTGAGTTCTACGAGCCGTGCCTTGAGAGCGAGCAGCTGGAGCCGATTCTGGAGCAGGTTTGTGAACTGGCCGACGTGCTTGGTCAGCGCCGCGACCCCGATGTTGAGCTTGAGGCATTGGCCGGTTTCGCCGCCGCCGCAAGCGAAGCGGAGCGGCCAGGGATCGAACGCTTCATCGATCGCACCAGCGAGCAGCAGCAGCAGGCGAACGCCGAGCTGGCGCAGAT
>CAJBIG010000253.1 GCA_903953065.1 uncultured Solirubrobacterales bacterium | reverse complement strand
CCGACACAGCGCCGACGTTTGATGCCGCGACAGGGCAGCCGCAGGCCATCGCTTCGATCGGTGGCAGGCCGAAGCCTTCATAGAGGCTTGGGAAGATTAGCGCCTCGGCGCCGCGGTAGAGCGCCGCGACCTGCTCGGTTGTGATGTGGCCGAGGTGGTGCACGCGGTCGCTGCCTGGAGGCAAGGGCTGCGTGCCGACTGCGCTGCCGGTCAGCAGCAGGTGGAGCTCCGGGTCATCGATCGCCGCGAACGCCTCGAGCAGGCGATCATGGTTCTTGTGTGGCCAAGTGTTGGCCGGGTAATAGACGTACCTTTCGGGTAGTCCTCCGATTGTCGCGGCTGGCCCGTCGGGAGCGAAGACGCTGTGGTCGATGCCGAGGTGGATCGCGTGAACTTTCGAGCTCTCGATGCCCAACCTTTCGCTGATCCGGTCGGCGCTGAACTGCGTGATCGTGATCACCTGATCGGCATCGACTGCTGAGCGGTCGTAGGCCCAGCTTCGAAAACGGCGCTCGGCGGTGGAGAACATCGCTGGCAGGTCATGGTGCTGGAGGTCAAGCAGCGAGACGACCTTTGGCAGCCCGTCGATCTGAGGGATCGGCACCGTCACCGGGTAGTGGACTAAGTCCAGATCAGGCGGCAGGTCGCGAGCCAGTGCGCGCTTCTTGAAGCGCGCAGCCTCCATCGCCAGCAGGCGCGTGAGCGAGCCGCTGCCTGGTTTGTAGGAGCCGATCCTGGTGAGCGACACCGTCGGGCTGGCGAAGCCCTGCAGCGAGGAGGAGTTCTGTCGTGCGACTAGGGCGCTCGTCAGTTCAGGCCCCTCGCCAGCCGCGTAGGCGCCCAATAGTCCACGGACATAGGTCTCGGCGCCGCCGGCGCGGCCCGGGAACAGCGTCAGCAGGGCGAGCCCAACGTTCATCGGCGCCGCAACCGTTCGCGTGCTTGGTTGATCGCTAGCTGCCTGCCCGATCGGGCCGCCGAGAGGAGTTTTGAGCTCGCCGCACGAAGCTGCTCAGTGTCGCGCTGCGCGCCAAACAACCGCCGCGCGAACAAGCCGGCGATGGCCAAATCGATCCTCGCCGTGCGCCCGCTGAGGCGCTCGTCGGCGGTGTCTGAATAATGCAGCAGCGGAGCGCCGAGTCTCACCATCGGCACGCCTTCGTCGCTCAGCCTCAGAGCTAAGTCGTAGTCCTCTATTGCGACTAGTGATGCGTGCTCGGAGAAGGCGCCGCAAGCGAGAATCTGCTCTCTGCTGGCGATCACCGAGGAGAGAATCAGGGGATTGTGATTGAGCAGTTCCGAGCGGTCGATCTGGTCGTCGGTGGAATCGGCAAAGTAGGTGCCACCCGACGAGCGAACCGCATTCGAAGCTACGAGTCCGCCTGACTTGATCAACAACGGAACCTGGATCTCGAGCTTCTCGGTGAACCACTCGTCGTCATCGTCAAGAAAAGCGACGAACTCGCCGCGCGCCTCCTGCAAAGCGCGGTTGCGAGTTGCGCCTGGCCCGCGCGGGCCGTTCGTACGCCGTAGGTAGCGAACCCGCTCGTCGTTCGCCGCCAAAGCTGAAATTGCTGATTCCGTGCCGTCGGTCGACCGGTCATCGCAGACGATCACCTCTAACGGCGGCAGCGTTTGAGCGAGAGCGCTCTCAATCGCCCTCACGCAGGAATCCGCCCGGTTGTGAGTCGGGATGATCACGCTGACCGTGCCGGGGGAGGTTTGATCAGCAGCGCCTGACACCGGGTTCCTCAGCGCCGCGTCAGCAGCTGCCGCGCAAAGTCGACAACGAAGCGCGGGTTGTAGCGCAGGTAACGCTTCCAAAGTCGGCGCGGCTCGCGTGCCAATCGATAAGCCCATTCAAGCCCCATCTCCTGCAGCACCGGCGGCGCCTGCGGAACCAGGCCGGCATGGAAGTCGAATGCTGCGCCAACGCCGATCAGGACCGGGGTCGTTAGCTGCGGCCGCATCTGCGCCATCCAAAGCTCCTGCTTCGGCTGCCCCGTTCCGACCCAGACGATGTCGGCGCCGCTGGCGTTTATCTCGGCAGCAATTGCTCGCTCTTCGTCGGGAGTTGCAGGCCGGTAGGGAGGCGAGTGGCCGCCGACTATCTGCAGCCCGGGAAAACGCCGGCGCAGGTTGAGTGTGAGCTGAACGAGCGCACCGTCGTTTCGGCCGCCGAAGAGGTACATCTTCACGCCGGTCTTTGACGCCCGCCGGCAAGCTTCAATCATCAGATCGGGGCCATAAACGCGGCTCGGGTTTTCGGCGCCGAGCGACCGAAGCGCCCAGACGAGCGGCTGACCGTCGGGAACGACAAAGTCACTGCCGGTTACAGCGTCGAACACCTCAGGGTCGTCCTGAGCGACCATCACGAGGTGAACCGGTGCCACGCAGAGGTAGCCGCGGTGCTCATCCCTGATTGCGTCGTCGATCCAGTCGAGCGTCCGTTCGTAGTCGGTTGATGCGATTGGAATGCCGAGCACTTTCGTGCGGGCGGGAAGCTCGTCATCGGGCGCGCCAAGAACTTCTTTGTGGTCTGCCGGTTGAGTCATGTCCTCAAACGAATCATTACAGCTAACAAGCGAGCCGCCGTAAGGTTGCGCGCCATTCATACAGACAATTAGTCAACTTGCGCGCCTGCTGCGTACAAATCCGCAACATCGGCAATTTTTCCAACCGTCCGCACTGCACCTCTATCAATCCACATCCCGTCGCTGCAAATGCTGCCAACCAGGTCGAGGTCGTGGCTCATGAAGAGGATCGTCTTGCCCTGCGCGTGAAGGCGCTTCATCTCATCGGTGCAGCGCGCACGAAAGTCGTCGTCGACGACGGCGAGTACCTCGTCGAAGACGTAGATGTCGGCGGGGAAGCACACGGCGGTTGCAAACGACAGGCGTGCCCGCATTCCAGAAGAGAATCGTTTCAGCTGCGTGTCGAAGTGGCGGTGTATTCCAGCGAAGTCGAGGATCGCGTCGATCGAGTCGTCTACTTCGGAGGCCGCGATACCGAGGATTGCTCCGAGCAGCACAACGTTCTCTCTCCCGGTGAGATCTTCGCTGAAGCCGGCCCCGACCTCGAGCAGCGGAAGGATCCGCCCTGCCACCGTAATCGTGCCCGAGTCCGGGACTGTGATTCCCGAAATCGTCTGCGTCAGTGTTGACTTCCCTGAGCCGTTGGCGCCAACGATCCCGAAGAATGCGCCGCGCTGAACTGTGAACGAAACGTCACTCAGCGCTTCGAAACTCTCCCGGGTAGGAGCTGAACGGAATGGGTTCAGACTGGCCAACGTTTGCGGTAGCGATGCCGTTTCTCCGAGCATGTAGCTCTTCGTAACGTTTTCGCACCTGATCGCAATTTCAGACGAAGTCGGCAAAGGTCACCTCCAGCCGCCCGAATATCCGCCAGCCAGCGATTAGGAGCACGACCGTCCAGCCGCCAGCGATCGCGATCGCTGCAATTGATGGGTCCGGCAGATCAAGCAGCGACCAGCGCCACGCTTCGATCAGACCGGTCGCCGGGTTGAGGATCAGCAGTGCCTTGATCGTTGATGGGGCACCTTCAATGCCGTACCCGACCGGCGTGACGAAGATGCCAGCTTGAATGATCAGAGGCACGATCGCGAGCGTGTCGCGGTATTTCACTGCCACCGGCGAGATCAGCAGCAGCGTTCCGTAGGTGAAGAGCATCAGCCAAGCAAGCAGGAACGGGAGCAGCAGCGCTTGGATAGGAAGCAGCCCGTAGGCGATCGCGGCGGCAAGGCTGAACGCCAGCAGAACGGCAAGTGGCGGCAGGTTCCCGACCATTGAGCCGCCGAGCAGGGATACACGTGGCAGCGGGCTCCGGCGAACGAGTGCTCCGTTTGTAGTTATTACCGCGGCCCCGATCGACATCGATGCCGAAATGAAGGTCCACACCGTCAGTCCGGTCAGTACGAACGGAAGGTAGGGAATGCCGCTGGTCTGAGGGTCGGTGACGCCGGAGAAGGCGATCGTCAAGGCTGCGAGCATCCCGAGCGGCGCGATGAAAAGCCACAGTGGACCAAGCGCAGCCTGTTTGTACTTCACCCGCATGTCCCGCATGCCGATCATCCAGGCAACACGACGAGTTGACCATACGTCTCGTAGGCGGAGTCGTCGTTTTGTGGGGCCGAGCGTGACAACCGGCAGAGGGTCGCCTTCTGGTTGGGCCGTGCCTTCGAGCATCACGACAAAGATAGGGGGCAGCGAGCCCTGCAGCGCAGGATTTCAGGCTTGCAGCAGATCGATATCAGAGCGGACCATCAGTCGGATCAGCTCTTCAAATGTCGTCCTTGGCTCCCAGCCGAGTTCGCTCTTGGCCTTCGAATAGTCGCCGACCAACTCAACGACCTCGGCTGGACGCACAAACCGAGGATCAAGCTCAACGTACTCTTCCCAGTCGCCGAGGCCAGCCTCGTCGAAGGCTACTTCCACACATTCGCGTACCGAGTGGCGCTCATTAGTGGCAATCACGTAATCGCTTGGGGTCTCCTGCTGCAGCATTAGCCACATTGCTTCCACATAATCCTTGGCATAGCCCCAGTCACGCTCGGCGTCGAGGCTTCCGAGTGCGAGTTTGTCGATCTTCCCGAGCTTGATCGCTGCTGCGTGCCAGGTGATCTTCCGCGTCACGAAGTCCAGGCCACGGCGCGGCGACTCGTGGTTGAAGAGAATCCCACTTGTCGTGAAAAGGTCGTAGGACTCGCGGTAGTTGACGGTGATGAAGTGCCCGTAGGCCTTCGCGGCGCCGTACGGCGAACGCGGGTAAAACGGCGTTCCCTCAGTCTGCGGCACCTCGCGCGCCATCCCGTACATCTCGCTTGACGAAGCTTGGTAGAAGCGGGCCTCAGGGCATGTTTCGTGCATCGCTTCGAGCATCCGTGTGACCCCTACGCCTGAGAACTCGGCCGTCAGCGCGGGTTGAGCCCAAGACGAGCCAACGAAGCTGGTCGCTGCAAGATTGTAGATCTCGTCGGGGTTTGCGGCGCGGATGCCCTCGACCAGCGAGCGCTGGTCAAGCAGGTCGCCTTGGTGGAGTGTGATCTGCCCTCCGAGGTGATCGATCAGGTCAAACCTGTCCGTTGGTGACCGCCGCACCATGCCGTGAACCTCGTAGCCCTTCTCTAGCAGCAGCTCGGCCAGATACGAGCCGTCTTGGCCTGAGATTCCGGTTATCAGAGCTTTCTTGGACATCTCTGTCCTGACCCTACTGGGTCTTGCTCTCTGCGCGATCGGCCCAGACCAGCGCCCCGATCGGAACGATCATCGCGGTAAGGACGGCAAGCCCGACCAGGAGCCACACGATCCAAGTAGGAACGCTCCCAAGTGTTGTCGCCGAGACCCTTGCTGGGATTTCGCCGAGGACACTTCGCGTTGGCTCGTCAGTTGGGCGCAGCGTCGTCAGAATGACGTCAACCGCGGTGCGCTTTCCATCAACCTTTGTTTGGGCGTTGCGGAGTGAACGGGGTTCCTCTGTGCCGACCAAAGTGAGGGCTTCTTTCGTTGGCTTGATGCAGACCGCCACCGGGAGCGCGCCGGCATTCAGAGCGGGGGAGAAGGCGGCCGTCAACTGGGTTGTTAGGCCGGCGTTTGGTGTGGCAACGACCTTGCCGCGACTCCGGTACCCGGCGCCAGTCAGGGTGACGCCGACGCCATCGCCGCTGACGTTGGGGCCGCGGGCGATGTACCGCACGCGACCCATCTCAGGAGTAAGCAAGACCGGCTGCGTGCAGGCCTTGCTCCCTGCGCGCAGCTTCACGAGCGAGAGCTCATCTAGGCCCTGCAGGCCAGGCGTCGAAACGATCGTCGCGCGGCTGGCGTTCAGCACCGGAGCGAGCGTTGCCAGGTAACACGCCGCCAGCGTCGCGAGCGCAGCGCCGATTATCGCCGCCGCCCTAGCCATAGAAACGGAGGGCGGTTAGGCCGATCCCGGAGAGAGCCAGGACGGCGCTGATTGACAGGACGCAAGAAGCCACAACTGGCCCAGCTCGGCGTGGCAGCGAGCTCATAACCCACGCCGCCGCGATGCCGTAAATGCCGACAGCGGTGAGCAGATAGCGCCCAGTGATAATCGGGTCACTACCTGCCTGAAGTTCGCGGTAGCTAACGAGGTGAACCAGCAACAGCATCGACAGAAGAACGCTGAGCAGCATCGCAACCAGCGGCCAGTTCCTGCGGACCGTCGACCAGCGCGCGACGACCGTTGAGTAGAGGGCGATCAGCGCGATCATCACTCCGTATTGGACGAGGCTCACAAAGGTTGCGCTCGGCGTTGCGTCGAGCTGTCCGAAGTCGGAGAAGAAGGATTGAATGTAGACCTGCTGGTAGCCGTACTCGGGTCCAAGTTGTGTAAAGAAGTCGGGTCGAGGCAGGTAAAAGTTCCAGATATAGGAGCCAAACTCTTTGATGTCGGAAGTCGGCGTCAAGTCTCCCCAGCGAGCGACCAGCACCGCGGTCGCGGCCGCGGCTGCCGCGATCAGCGCGATTCCAAGCGCGTCGATGGCGGTTCTCCAATGTCGTTGACCACGCGAAGCGGTCGCTCTTCGGGCCGAGAACCAAGCAACAAAGAGAAGTGGCACGATCAAGAAATATCCGCGCGGGTGCGTCAGTGCGGCGGCTACCGCGAGGGCGACTATCGCAACCGCTCGCCGCGTGCTCAACCCGCGGCAGATGATCAGTGCTGCAGCGAGAGTGAACCCGGTCGCGATCGCGGTAATCAGAATGTCCGGGTTGATGACCGCCGCGGTGAAGCCAAGTTTTGGTTGGAGCGCGACCAGGCCGGCCGCGACGACGCGTGGCCACAGCCCAGCCAGCACCACAGCGGCGAGCATCCAAGTGAGCGCGACCGTTAGTGCAAACAGCAGGACTCCTACGAGTCGCATCGCTACCAGCCGGTCAGTGATCTGGCCGCCCGGAGTTATGCGGTAGGCGATGGCGACGAGGCCGTAATAGAGGGGTGGGTAGTCGGCAGCAGCGTTTGGTCCCGAGCCCGTACGGCTCGATCCCGGCGGCAACTTGGCGAGTGCTCTGTTGATGGCTGAGCTCGCTGGCCAGTCGATTCGCCCCGTTGGGTTGCCAACTAGCGATGAGGCACCGAGCCCGCCAACAAGTGTCGCGAGCTCCGGTGAGAGGCTCCCGGTTCCTGTGCTGAGGCTGGGCCGCTTGCCCGTTTCGGCCAGGTATTGAGCGTAGGCAACATGCGCTCCCTCGTCGGGCCCATTAAGTGGCGGGGTCAGGATCGCCCACAAGGCCCCCTGAGCGAGAGCGACGAAGATAAGCGCAGCAAGCACATAGAGCGAAAGCCGTCTAATTCGGGGCGCTAGTTCCGCGTTGATCGCGGGTTGGCCGCTCCCGGTGGCATCGGTCACGGCTGGAATAGCGCAGACCGCCCGAGCGCTAACAAGTTGTGACCCGAGGGTCCGGGGCCAGTAACCACTCCTGCAGAGTATCGGCACTCGCGGGCGGTCGCTCCAACTGCTTGACCGACGTCTCCCTCCGAACAGCAGCGGGAGAGTCGACCGCTGCGGGAATCATTTCGTGTTCTTTCCCCCGGGTAGAGAGCCTTTGATTGCGCGGCGCGCAGCGAACAGCTGTGCCAAGCCCGGCAGCCCGTTGATGCGCCGCCAGCGGCCGGCGTCTGCGGCGAGCGCCCGGTAGTAGCCGCGTGAGCCGCGTTCCTTCTCAAGGCCGACGCGAAGCTGCATGAGCATTCCGGGCAGCAGCTCGAGCGGATCGGGCTTCGCCTCCTCGGCGATGGCCTGCAGCGCAGCGGCGAAATCTCTACTCGACTGGTCCCAATCCGGCCATCCTTGTGCGGTCTGGAGCGCTCCACGGCGAAGCCGCGTCAGCAGATCGCGGTCGCGCGCCAGCAGGTCGAGTTGAGCGGCGGTGCCGCGCTCATCGTCCCAGTCGCATACCAGCGCATTGACGCCGTGGCGAATGTACTCGTCGTGACCGGTTACCTCGGTTGTGACGCACGTGGCACCACGATGAAAGCCCTCCAGTGGCGGCCCGTACATCCCTTCGACGCGCGAGAGCTTGACCAGGACGTCGGTGTCGCTGTAGATCGCCGCCAATTCTGGCTGTGAGAGCGGGCCGATCGCGCGCGAGGCGTACTTTGGCTCGAGACCTTCGAACGTTGGGCAGACGATCGTCAGCCGCTTGGGCTCCTTCATCTTGTCCGCCGCTTCGATCGCCGGCCGAAGCCCCTTGAACCACGACTCGGGGCTGCCTTCAATCAGCACACGGAGCGGTTCGTCGGTGTTCGGCAAGACCTCGCTGACGGGCGCAAAGATCTTCTTGTCGATGCCGTTTCGGACCAGGTGCACATGCGCCTGCGGGTGAAGATCAGCAAGCGTTTCAGCAATCCAGCTCGCCTCCGTGATGAAAGCGACGGGGAGGTCAAGCGTCAGCCGCGCGCTTAGCCGTTCGATTGACTCATGCGGCTGGTAGAACCGATCCTCGATGCTCTGAACGAACGATGCGTAACGCTTGGCGCGCAGCACGAAGAGCGAGTAGGCAGTTTCCCACCAAGTTGAGATCGCGACGTCGAACTCCTCTTCGAGTGCTTCGCTGAGCGTCATTACGCGGATGTGGGGGAGGTGTTCGTACTCCCAGTCCGGATCGTCCTGCGCGTCGGTTGTTACGAGAGAGACGTCGAAGCCGTGTTCGGCGGCCAGGTTGCGGGCGTGCGTAATGATCACGCCGACGCCGCCGGAGAGCTGCAAGTCCTTGAGAAGAAAGGCTACGCGCACGCTGGCGGGTATCGTAACGGCGTCATCGCCGAATCACCTATTAACCAGATTAGGAGCGCATCGGAGCAGCCGCTGCGTGTCGCTTTTGTTGGCCAGTCGACCTTCTTCGAGGCCTGTTCGCTCGAGCCGCAATCGGCCGCTGCCGTTGGTCTTGAATCGCGCTTCTTTGAATATCGCGCCGGCGCAGCGATTGAGCCCGTTCTGGAACAGCTCGCTGAGTTTGGCGCCGAGGTCACGGTTCTCTTCCGGCCCGAGATCTTTCCCGCCGGCGCTTTGCATGATCT
>CAJBIG010000252.1 GCA_903953065.1 uncultured Solirubrobacterales bacterium | reverse complement strand
GACGATGCACTCACTGTCGACCCCGAGACCGGCGTTCCGGTCGAGCGCGTATTCCACCCGGTCGCGATCCACTTCAAAGGCAAGGGCTTCCACAACACCGACTACGGCACGAAGCGGCGCAACCGCGAGCTCGAAGCCTCGGCCAAAGAGGGTGCCGACAAGCACGATGCGAAGACCGCCGAGAAGGCGAAGGCGAAGTCGGAATCCTCGTCAGGCGATGCGCCCAAGAGCGACCTGAAGCCGAAGGCTAAGAGCGAAGATAAGAAGCCGAAGCCGCCGCCGTCCAGCTCGAAGGACTGATCCCTAGCCGTCCAAGAACTTCTGTACCTGGCGCTCGCGAGAGGCCGGGCTTACCGTTAGGCCGGCGCCACCGTCCGGCAGCGTCACCGCTCCGTCGGGCTTGAGCACTGCGGGCGAGCCGCCGCCCGAGACGCCGATCGTCGCCGCCAGACCCATCAGCCCTGCTGCCCCCATGTCGGAGGAGATCGTCTGTGGCGCGCTCCACGCGATAAATGGCCAGCGGATGAAACCGAACGGCGAATGGAGCCGCGAGCGCATCGCGCTGATGATCTTTTGCTGGTTGACGACGCGCGTCAGATCGTTGTAGGAGGAGTTGCACTCGTTCTTTCGCGTCCGCGCCAGCGCCAGCGCCTGCTTGCCGTCGATGTGGTTTGTCCCCGCCTTAAGTCGCAGCGTGTAGCCGCCGTTGGCAAAGCCGCCGTTGATCTTCGAGATCACGCAGCCGCCGGTGAAGTCGATCCCGCCCATCGAGTCGATCAGGTCGGGGAACTTGTCGAAGTTGACGACGATCACGTGGTTGATTTCGATCCCGAGGTAGGAGCGCAGCGTGCGTATTGAGAGTGCGGCGCCGCCGAAGGCGAAGGCCGCGTTGACCTTGTTCAGCCCGTAGCCGGGAATGTCGACGACGGTGTCACGCGGAATCGAGAGCTTCGATCCGTGCCCGCCGCCGACGCGCATCAGCTGAATCGAGTCGGAGCGGCTTGGGCCCGAGGTCGCGGCGCCTGGCTCCTTTGTTCCTTTGGCGCGCAGGTCGGAGCCGAGGATCAGAACATTGGTCGGAGAGATGATCGGCAGGCCTGGCTGGTTTAGCGCCGCTTTCGCTTTGCTGTCAACTTGATCTTGGAGGAACTGGGCGCTGAAGAGGAAGATCACGAAGCTCAGCAGGACCCAGCCGATCACGGCAAGGACGACAGTCTTGATGATCCGTCGCAGCGTCCACTTCTTGCGCTGGCGCTTGACGCGCGCTTGACGCGGCTGGCGCGAAGGGCCTGGTGGTCGTGGCTGGCGTGGTTGTCGTGGCGCCTTCCCCGCCGGCTCGGGCGGCTCGGTCGGTCGTGCGCGCGGGCGCGAGCGGTAGACGTTGTAAGCGGCGGTTGGGTCGCGCTCCGGCGGCCCGCTCGGCTTTCGAGGGTCGGGTGACACTGCCGGTATGGTGGCGGCTGTGGCGGCTAACTGCGCAATTGGCGTTGATCTCGGGGGGACAAAGATGCTCGTCGGCGTTGTCGACGAGTCGCTCGGGGTGCTGCACCGCGTTCAGCAATCGACCGATGTCGACGACGCTGGCGAGCTGCTAGATCGGCTCGCCGAGATGGTCGATGAGGCGCTCGAGGCCGCACCAGGTGAAGTTTGCGGCGTCGGGTTTGGGGTCGCGGGCATCCTCGACTCCAAGACCGGGATGATCGCGGCCTCGCCGCACCTGCCGCTGACCGGCGTGCCGTTTGAAGCTTTGATGGGGGAGCGGCTCGGCGTGCCGGTCGCGGTCGACAACGACGGCAACACCTCGATGCTGGCCGAGTGGCTCCACGGCGCCGCGAAGGGTGCGAGCGACGCGGTGATGCTGACCGTTGGAACTGGGATCGGCGGCGGCATCGTCGCCAACGGCGGCCTTGTTCGCGGCAGCAGCGGTGGCGGCGCCGAGTTCGGCCACATGGTGGTTGAGCAGGACGGCGAGCAATGCAGCTGCGGCGGCCACGGCCACTTCGAGTGGTACGCGTCAGGCGATGCGATCGGCCGTGCCGGCCAGCGGGCGGTTGACGCGAGCCCCGACTCGGCGCTTGCGGCGGCCGCTGCCGAAGGGCGCGAGGTAACAGGAGCGCTGGTCACCGAGCTAGCTCACGACGGCGACGCGGCGTCGATCGCAGCGATCGTCGAAGTTGGCAGGCGGCTGGGGCAGGGGATGGTTTCGGTCGCAAACATCTTCAACCCGCAGCTGATCGTCGTCGGCGGCGGCGCAATCGCCGCCGGTGACCTGCTGCTCGCGCCGGCTCGTGAGGTCGTCGAGCGGGATGCGTTGGCCTCGCTTGGCGCCAACCTCTCCGTCGTGCCAGCCGAGTTTGGTGCCGACGCCGGCGTGATTGGCGGGGCGGTCTTGGCCTTCGAGCAGTTGGCGCAGCGGTGAGCTCGGCCGCAGCTGGGCGGCTGGTCATCTGCCCAACACCGATCGGCAACCTTGAAGACATCACGCTTCGGGCCGTTGAGGCCTTGCGCAGCGCCGACGTAATTGCCTGCGAGGACACGCGAACAACCAAGGTTCTGCTTGATCGCTATGAGATCACGACGCCGCGCGTGCGCTACGACGAGCACGCAGAGAAGCGCGCGACGCCGGCGCTGATTTCACGGATCGCCGGTGGCGAGACCGTCGCCCTTGTCAGCGACGCTGGCACGCCGCTGGTGAGCGACCCGGGCTTCGTGCTGCTGCAGGCGGCGCTGGCGGCGGAGCTGACGGTAGAGGTGCTGCCTGGACCAAGCTCGGTGCTGACTGCGCTGGTCGCCTCGGGCCTGCCCTCCGAGCATTGGCGCTTCGTTGGCTTCCTGCCGCGCAAACGTGGCGAGCTGCTTGAGCTGCTTGAGAATGCTGAGACGGTCGTTGCCTTCGAGTCGCCGCGCCGCGCCGGGGCGACTCTCGCTCTGCTTGCTGAACTCGACGCCGAGCGGCCGGTGGCGCTCTGCCGCGAGATGACGAAGCGTTTCGAGGAGGTCGTTCGCGGCAGCGCCGCCGAACTGGCGGGGCGCTACGCGGCGGCCGCACCCAAGGGCGAGGTGGTGCTGGTTATCGGAGCAGCGGAGGCCGGCAGCGGCGACCGCGCAAGCGCCGAGCACGCCGTTCGTGAGCTTGTTGCAGCCGGCGCCAAGCCGCGCCCTGCAGCAACCGTCATCGCCGGGCTGACGGGGCTAAGTGCAAACGAGCTTTACCGCGCCGTCGCTGCCTCCGGCGACTGAGCGCCGTTAGGCCGCTGGAAAGAGCTGCGCCAGCGCCGCGCTGCGAAGTTGCGGCGCCATGAAGTGGAAGGTGACGCCGACATTGAGGTCTTGCGGCGTCGAGGGCAGCGCAGCGAAGTCGCCGGCGGGCTCGAAGATCCGGCTGACAACAAACTCGGCGCGGATCAGCGGATCGATGAACGAGAAGAGCGAGCGGTAGAGCGTGTCGTCATCGGGGCGCTCGCCAGCGGGAAGGGGGATTGCCAGCGGCGGCAGTTCGGTCGCGCCGAGCAGGTCGCCGTCGTCGAGCCGCGGCGTCATTAGGAAGGCTGAAACCCCAGGCCGCCCGCGCACCATCAAGGACCACAGCAGAACGTCGGCGCCGCGCACGTCAGGGAGGAAACCGGTGTGAACGTGGATCACGCGCAGCCCCGGCAGTTCGAGGATCTCGGCCGGCATGATGCCGCCGCCGCTGAAGAGCAGCAGCTCGGCGCCGCTGGCGGCGATCGCATCGCGCAGCGCTGGGTCGCGGTAGCCGCTGACGGCAACGCGCTCGACCGGCGCGCCGAAGTCGTCGTAGGAGAACGAGTCGAACATCTCGCTGATCAAGCCGGCAGGGTCGTCCAGCTGGTCCGCTAGCCCCGCCGTGATCGCCGCCATCAGCTCGCGGTTTCCGGCGCGGGTGCGGTGTGGGTGAAAGTTGTGAGCCCGCTCCTGGGCTTTCTCGGCCTTTGCAAGGCCGCGGCCTGTGACCTTCGCAAACGGTCCGCTGCGCGGGTCCTTGATCATCAAGATAATCCGCTCCGGGATCATGCCGGCGCGCTTCATCCGTGCGAGGTAGGCGCGCGCCTGCGGCCCTTCCCATGCCAGCACCGTTAGTGGAACCTGGCGGCTCATTTCGCGCCTGCGCTGTTGGCGACGGCGGCGCTGAAGCTGCGCTGCGCCCAGCCGCTGAGTTCGGCTCGCAGCGGCAGCTGCTCGTTCTGCTCGATTACCTTCAGCGCGCTGTTGAGGCACTTCAGCGACCAGCCGTCGGCGTCGTTGCCGGCCGCCGCAGGTTCGGCGTTGACAAGTAGAACGCAGGCCGCGCCAGCTACGACCTCGGGCGCTGCCAAAGGCGCGTCCTTCTCCGGCTTCCAGTCTGCGCTGTAATCGGCCTGGAGCCGCTTAAAGACATCAATCTGTCGGCAAAGCTCGTTGATCTCGTCACGCTCCTCGCCGGGAGCGGCGACGCCGCCGCCAAGCTTCGCGCTGACAACTGCTGCGCTGCTGATCTGCCCTTCGGCCGTGGCAGCGGCGGCTGGCTGGATCGCAGCTACCTGGGCGATGATTTCGGCGGGCTCGGTGCTCATCAAGAAGCTCCACGCTGAAGATAACGGTCTGCCTTCTCGGCGATCACGTCGGCTGCCACAGCGCCGCTTCTGCCGACGTTGTAGACGTTCGCTTCGCGCGCAGCGCGGATCGAGTCGATCCAGCCGTCCCGGTCGCCGACGAGCTCTGCGACGGCGGCGCCGATCTGCTCGGGGCTGGCGGCCGCGACTACCTTGCCGATCTGCTCGCGCACGGTCGCTTCGAAAGGTTCGATCCCAAGCTCCTCGTAGCCCGGGTTGTTGACCTTGCGCGGCACGTCGACGAAGAGCACCGGCCGCTCGGTTCCAAAGGCAAACTCGAGCGCCGCGCCAGACCAATCGCTGACCATCAGGTCGGCGCGCTGGAGTGAATCCTGGGAGGCGACGTTCTCCTCCAGCGAGAAGTTTGGATCGCCAGCGAACCGTTCAGCAATCTGATCGATCGCCGCCGGTGTGTGCTTGCGCGTCATCGGGTGGGGCCGCGCGATAACCGAGGCGCCGGTAGCCAGCAGCGCTTCGATCACTTCCACGCCGCAGCTCTCAAAGAGGCAGTGAGGCCCCCACGAGGGCGCCACGACGATCAGCGGAGGGTCATTGGCAGAACGCTGCTGATCGGTCAGCTGCGCACGGCGCTCGATGATCGTGTCGAGCCGCCCGTAGCCGTGTTCAATCAGCTCCTTCGCGGGCAGCCCGTTTAGCTCCTCGCGGCGGCGCGTTTCGAGCGCCATATAGGGGCCGACGCAGAGAATCGCTTCGTAGAAGTCAAAGCCGTCGGGCTCGTAGATCATGTGCGTGCTGGCCATCGAGTGGTGGACGTAAAGGTGCTCGATCCCCAGCGAGTCGGTCAGGCGGCTCTTCGGCAGCAGCTTCGTGCCCAGCTGCGGCACGGTCGCGACGACGACGCCGGCTTCCATCGTCTGGAACGTGAAGCCGCGCTTTGCGCCATCGCCGATGTTGAATACGTGCATTCCTTCAGGGGTTTCGCTAAGCAACGGGTCGGAGTCGCTCGAAGTGAGATAGGCCAGCTCGCGGCCGTGGCGGCCGAGCAGCTCAGCGACGATCGGCTCGTAGTGTGGCCACGAGCCGCCGTCCTCGGCGTAAAACGTGATCGCCCTCTGCGCCTTCGTCAGCTTGCCGTACTTCGGCTTGCCGCCGTCTTTCTTGAACAGGCCCATCCTTCGCTCAGTCGCGCAGCGGGTCGAAGCGGGTGTCGAGCAGGCCGCGGGTGTGGAGCTCTTCGAAGCGGTCGAGGTCGTCAACCGTGTCAACTTCGAGCCAGCCGCCTTCGACCGGCACGGCGTGGACGGCGATTCCGGAATCGATCAGGTGCTGGAGCAGGTCGGTCATGTACATCGCGTCGGGCGTGCGGCCGCCAAAGCGGGTCTCCGGGTCGATCGCGTCGATCGCCGCGACCATCTGCTGCGCGCCGCGTGCGGACACGCGGATCAGACCCATGTACTGACCCTCAATCTCGTCGAGGCTCTTTGGCGGGTTGCCAAGTTCGATCACGTTGCCGCCGTCGTCGAGCCGCAGCGTCTCGGCGTCTTCGAGCGGGTCCTCCATCCGCATCGCCCAAAGGCTCTGCCAGCCAAGGTCGATAGTGATCGAGACGTCGGCCTCGTCGGCCAGCAGCGCCTTGACGATGTTCGGCTGGTAGATGATGTCGCCGTAGGCGATCAGCAGGTCGTCTCCGCTGAGCAGCTGCTCGCGCGCGGCGATCAGGCTGACGACCATGTTGGTCGAATCAAAACGCGGATTGTGGACGCGGCGCGTTCCGTAGCTCTCGAGCTGGTCGGCGCGGTAGCCGGTGGCGATCGTGACGTCGCTGATCCCGACGCGGCTGAGCACCTCAAGCTGCCACTCCAGCAGCGGCTTGCCGGCCAGCGGCACAAGCGCCTTGGGGCGGTCTTCGGTGTAGGGCCGCAGGCGGTTGCCTTCTCCGGCGGCGAGGATGATTGCGCGGGTCATTGGCTGTATCCGATCAGTTGTTCGATTAGTGCTGCGTCGTCGGCGTCAGTTTCGCCCCGCTCGGGGTGCCACATCAGCGCGACCTGGGGCAGGGTGGAATGAATCATCGCTTCAACGGTTCCATCGGGGGCGGTCGCCGCCAGCTCCCAGCCGGCGGGAACTGCGCTCTGCTCGGCGCCCCAGTTGTGGAACGAGTTGACGCTGCGCCCGTCACGGATCGGCCAACTTCCGGCTGCGGCGTGGGCAGTGATTGCATGGTCGCGGGCGACGTGGCCTTCGACCGGAACGAGCGCGCCACCGCCGCTGTCGACGATCAGCTGCAGTCCGCGGCAGACCGCAAGCAGCGGGATTGCCTGCTCGGTCGCTTGAGCCAGCAGCAGCGCTTCGGTTCGGTCGCGCTCCGGCGCCGCGTCCGGCCCGTCGACGAGGTGGGCGAGGTCGTTGCCGCCCGTTAAGACGATCAAAGCCGGGTCGGCGGCGACGAGCCAAGCGGCCGGGTCGGCGAGAGCGTTGGGCATCGGCAAGGCGGTGAGGCCGAGCGATTCCAGCAATGCAGCCCAACGCTGGTCGAGCGCGTCGCGGCGCTCATCGCGATCGGCAAAGACTTCTACGCGTTGGCTAACCACGGCCCGCATTGCGGCGCCGCTCATCCGAGAATCTCGATCGTTCGACTCGAGCAGTCAAGGCTGACGACCGTTGCCGAAGCGAGCGCATTGAAGCGCGTCTCACCGACGCCGATGGCCGCCGGTAGGCCAAGTTCGGCGGCGCGCACCGCCATGTGGGAGTTGGCGCCGCCGTACATCGTGATCAGGCCGGCGATGCTGCGCGCAAGCATCCAGTCGTAGCCAGGGTCGGCGGTTGGGATCAGCACCAGCTTGCCGGCAACGTCGACCGACGGGCTCTCCGGTGCGACGACAACTTCGGCCTGGACGGCGCCGTTGGTTACGAAGTTAGGTTCTGCGTCGTCCTGCTCGAAGCAGCTGACGTCGCTGTCTGCGTTCAGCTGCCCCGGCAGGCAGACGGCCTGGCTAAGCAGATGCAGTTCAACCCCCTCGTCGGAGCGGCTGAGCAGAAAGTCGCGCGGGTCGGCCAGCACTTCGCGGCATCGTAGGAGATCTTCGAGCGCAATGTGAGCGAGCTCGGCTCGCTCGATCCCCAGCGAAGCGCCGTACTCAGCGATCGCTTCGAGTGCCAGGCTCAGCGCCCGCGTGAAAACGAACTTGCCCTCTTCGCGCCCCGCGATTGCGGCTCGTGCGAAGTGGTCGAAGCCATCGGCGTCGACGGCGAGGCCGAGATCGGCGAGCGCCGCCGTGATCGCTGCCGCGCTTTGCGGCTGCCATTCAAAGTCTTGCGGCGCCGGCGGCTCGCTTGCGCGCTCGACGATTGGGCCAAGATACTCGTCGGCGGCGCCGGCATACCAAGGCGAAGTGATGTCGTAGGTGCCGGGGCGAAGGTGGCCATAACGGGCAACCAGCTCGTCCCATTCGAGGCTTCCCTGCTTGACGGCCCATGCGTCGGCGCGCAGGCGGCTCAGCACGGTTTCGACAGAGGCGAGGAAGCGAGCCGCTTCGTCGGCCGGCAGCGCGCCGGTAGCAACCAGCGAACGCAGCAGGCTGGCGGCAACGAAGCCGGCGCGGGCGAGGTGGGCGAAGACAGGCGTGCCGATCCGCCGCGCGGCGTCGAGCTGCGCCGCCGCGCGCTCCAGCGGCGCCAGCTGCGAAGCCTCGATCTCGTCGATCGTTGCTGTTAGCTCGGGGAGGACGGCGAGGTCTTCGTCAACGCGCTCAATCCCGGCGGCCGTGATCTTACGCAGCGCCTCTTCGAGCTCCTCGATCTCGCTGGCGCTGAGGCCGTGATCGATCAGCCGCTGCGAGCTCTGCGCAAAGTCGGGCGTGAGGCAGGTGATGAGAATGTCGAACTCAACCTTGTCATGCAGCTTTGGCTTTGCGGTCAGCTGAGCCAAGTAAGCCTCAACGAGTCGTTCGGCGGTCTCGTCGGGCAGCGAGGCCGGAATGAACGAGTTGAAACTGGCGCGAACATCGACGTAGGGGTGGCCGGCAACCTCGAAGAGCAGTGCGCAGGGCCGCACGTCGCGGTAGCCGTACTCGGCTCGTTGCTGGGCCCAAACTTCATCGGTGACGAGGGAGCGGTAGAGGCTGGCGGCCAGCTGCTTGGGCGTCGTGCCGATTATCTCGGCAGGGTTCCAATCGCTCATCACGCTGAAGTGGGGGCTGCCGCCAAGGATCGTCGGGCTCGGCGCGCTGCGGGCGCTCAGCGCCTCGCGCGTCTGTTCGATCACCTCGTCAACGTCGGCGTCGGAGACCGCTGCCGGGCTGTGCGCCATCACGATCGGCCGCGCCTGCAGGATGTGCGTCTGCTCGCCGCAGACGGCAAATTCGATGTCGAGCGCGTCGTGGCCTATCAAGCCTTCGATCTTGCGGACCGTGTCCAGCACGCCGGCAAGTGTGGCGGGAACGCTGGCCGCAGTGGTGCTGCCGCGATGGACCACCAGCGTTCGCACGTCGCGCCCGGCCGTTACGGCGTCGGTGTCCTGCGAAGCGTCGTCGTAGTTGATCACGTAATAGGGAGCGCCGGTGGCGTGCGTGCGCGTCATCACGACGCCGCTCATTACAACGCCGGTCAGCATCTCTTGAACGAGGACTTGGTCGTCGTCGGCGGCCGTTCCGTAGGAGGCGAGAACCTCGCCGATCGCTTCCGTCAAAGCCTGGTCGGTTGGCGCAACGTCGAGGATGCTGGTGTAGCGGCCGGCGCCGGATTCAAGCCAGCCGTCCTCGGAGCGGGCGCTGCTGCGGACGATCAGCTGCCCGCCTGGAAGTTCGGCCAGAATCTGCTCGGTGATCGCCGCAGGCTCGCTCGCCCATCGTGCGGCCGTAAATGAGACCTGCGCGCCAATCACGCCGCCGTGGTCCATCGGTCGCAGTCGCTCCAGCGATTCGGCCTTCGTGCCAAGAATGAAGCGGGCCAGATCCTGCTTGGCGTCGAGCTCGGCCCAGTCACCTTCGAGGTCAACTGCGCCGACCTCGAGCCCGGCGCCGAGGCAGAGCGCGACGATGTCGGGGAGCGTGGCCTTCTCGGTCAGGCGGCCATCGGCCAGCGCCGCGGTTACGAGCTGCACCGCTTCGGGGTCGAAGCGGACTATTCCGGCGAGCTCCGCGTTTGCCGCGCCGGTGGTCAGCTCGCGGCCGATCTCCTGCACGGTCGTTCCTTCGAAGAGGACCTTCTCAGCGTGGTCCAAGTCGGCCGGTGAGCGGTCGCTGTAGCGGCTGCGCCAGTGCGAATCGACGGCGACGGCGAGCTGGCCCGGCGCGTCACGTAGCGCGGCAACCGACTGTGGGCGAAGGATCACGTCTGAGTAAGCGACATACGTTTGCCGCTCGGGGTCGAGCCCTGCGAGGCTGAGCGAACCTGCCGGGCCGCTGTGCTGCCAGTCCGGGTTGAGCACGATCTGCACCTCCGGGTAGCGCTGGAGCACCTCCTCTGCTCGGTAACCGCCAACAAAACGGACCTCAACTCCGTCGAGTGCTGCGAGTGCGGCAAGCGTCCAGTCGAGAACTCGGCCGTGTTCGGGAATATCAACGACTGCCGAGGGCAGCCCGCCCCAGACTGCGCGACCAGCGCCGAGGATCACCGCGAGCGGCGGTTTGTTCGCGCTAGACACGCCGGAATCGTAGCGGCCGCGCGCCATGGCGCTGGGCACCGGCTACCG
>CAJBIG010000251.1 GCA_903953065.1 uncultured Solirubrobacterales bacterium | reverse complement strand
TCATCGCCGGCGCGGGTTCAAACGACACCCGACACGCTGTCGAGATGACTGAGCGCTCAACCGAGCTTGGCGCCGACGCGATTCTTTCCGTTACGCCTTACTACAACCGGCCCAATCGCCGCGGCATAGTCGCCCACTACGGGGAGGTCATCAAGGCCACCGACAAGCCGATAATTCTGTACAACATTCCGAGCAGGACCGGGACGAATCTTCCGAATGAGTTTCTAGCCGAGCTCGCCCAGCTCGACCGGATCGAGTTTGTCAAGCAGGCCAACCCCGACGACGTCGCTCAAGTTGACGGGCTCGGACTTTACGCCGGCAATGACGACATGCTCGCCGAAGTTCTCGACCTCGGAGGTCTGGGTGGCATCCTTGTTGCCAGCCACGTCGTCGGCCCGCAGATGCGCCAGATGGTCGATGATCCGGAGCAGCGCGCCGAAATAGACGCCGCATTGGCTGAGATCTACGCTGCGCTCGGCGTCACTACAAACCCGATTCCAGTCAAGGCAGCGCTCTCGCTGCTTGGGCTGCCATCGGGGCCGTTGCGCCTCCCGCTCGTTGAGGCAAGCACGCAGGAACGCGCCGTTGTCGAAACGGCGCTCAAGAATCTTGGACTACTAGAAGGAGCTGGCCGCTGATGGCCGATCAAACATTGAGAGTCCTGCCGCTTGGCGGGCTCGGTGAAATTGGAAAGAACATGACCGTCGTCGAGTACGACGGCAAGCTGCTAGTCGTCGACTGCGGAGTGCGTTTCCCAACCGCGGAGATGGTCGGAATTGATCTCGTACTGCCCGACTTCTCATACCTCGAGGGGCGCGCCAACGACATCGAAGGGATAGTCATCACGCACGGCCACGAGGATCACCTCGGCGCGTTGCCTTGGATGCTGCGCGAGATGAGCTCTGAAGGAGAGCTGCCGCCGCTCTTCGGCGCGCCGCTGACGATGGCGATGGCACGCTCCAAGCTCGACGAACACAAGATCAAAGAGATCGACATCGAGGATGTCCGCCCTGGCGATGAAATCGAGCTGGGGCCGTTCACGGTTGAGCTGATTCAGATGACGCACTCAATCCCTGACGCCATGGCGGTGGCGATCACAACCGATGCGGGCACGATGCTGATTACCGGCGACTACAAATTCGACCAGACACCGGTCGACGGTCGCCCGGCTGATTTCGGACGGCTCGCACAGCTCGGCGCCGACGGACTGCTCCTGCTGTGCGGTGACTCGACCAACGCTGACCGCCCGGGCTACTCGGAGAGCGAAGCTGGAGTTGGGCCCCATCTGGAGCAAGCCTTTGCGGGCTGCGAAGGGCGGATTATCGTCACCTGCTTCGCCTCCAACATCCACCGTGTCCAGCAGGTTGTCGATGCCGCCGAAGTGCTCGGGCGCAAGGTTGCGCTTGTTGGACGTTCGATGGTTAAGAACACCAACATTGGTCGCTCGCTCGGCCATATTGACTTTCCGGAAGGGATGCTCGTTAAGCCTCGTGCGCTTGAGAATCTGCCAGACGACGAGATCGTGATTATCTGTACCGGCTCGCAGGGCGAGCCATTGAGCGCGCTGAGGCGGATGGCTTTCAGCGAGCATCGCGAAGTCCAGCTCCGCCGCGGCGACACTGTGATCTTTAGCGCAACGCCTGTTCCAGGCAACGAGCGTGCGGTCTCCGAAACGATCGACCGGCTCTATCACATCGGTTGCACCGTGATGACGCCGCGCGACGCGCCGATTCACGCCTCCGGCCACGGCTACGCCGAAGAGATCAAGCTGATGCTCAACCTGACGAAACCGAAGTACGTGATGCCGTTCCATGGCGACTTCCAGCGGCTTGAGCTCCACGGCCGGTTGGCTGAGGCGGTTGGTGTTGAGCCGGAGCGGATCTTCAAGGGCGAGAACGGCTTGCCGCTCGAGATCACAGCTAACGGCGCTCGCTTCGGCGAGCCGGTTCCGTCCGGGATGGTCTTTGTTGACGGCGTAGAGCTCGGCGAGGTCAACGAGGCGCCGCTCCGCGACCGCCGGATGCTAAGCGCCGACGGAATCTTCGTTGTCGTGGCGACGATCTCGGCCGAAGACGGTTCCTCGGTGGCCGAGCCGGAGGTGATCTTCCGCGGCGTTCCATTCCCGGAGGAAGCCAACGAGCTGCTCGACGACGTTCGAGCCGGTGTCGAAGCCACTGTCGCGCGAGCTGCGAAGGAGTCGGTGAGCGAGATCGACGTGATCCAAGAGATGCTCCACGATGATCTCGCAGCGCTGGTTTACGACCATCTGCGTCGCAGGCCGATGGTGCTGCCGGTCGTCGTTGAGGTCTAGGCCGACTCTGCCGTCGTCAGCGGCAGCCGCACGATAAATCTGGCGCCTGGTTGCGCGTCCTCAACGCTAACCGACCCACCATGTGATTCGGCGACAGTCCGAACGATCGCCAGTCCAAGTCCGGTCGAACCACCACGGTCGCCCGAGCGACGTACGAAGCGCTCGAAGATCCGCGCCCGCTGCTCGGGAGCGATACCGGGGCCGTCGTCGCTGACAATCAGCAGCGCCTCGTTGCCGTCTTCTTCGACTGCGATCTTCACCGTGGTCGCCGCCGGCGTATGCCGAACCGCGTTCTCAATCAAGTTCAGTGCCAGCCGGTGGAGTTCGTCGCGGTTGCCGCTGACGATTGTTGGCGCGGCGGCGTCGACGACGAGGCGGTGGTCGTCGGTCAATGCGCTCGCCTCAGCGCTCGCTTCGACCGCAATTGTCGTTAGATCGAGAGGCTCGCGCGAAACCGGCTGCTGGTCGTCGCTGCGGGCGAGCAGCAGCATGTCTGCGACGATTCGGCGCATCCGCTGAGAGCTGCGTAGCGCCGAGGATGCCGCCTCCTGGCGGTCTCCGTCGAGGCTGTCGGAGAGCAGTTCGAGGTTGGCGAGGATGCTGGTCAGCGGGGTTCGGAGCTCGTGCGAAGCGTCGGCGACAAATTCGCGCTGGCGTGCGAGCGCGCCCTCGGTCTCGCCGCGTGACGCTTCAAGCGCAGTGAGCATCTCGTCGAAGGTCCGTGCCAGCTCGGCGACTTCGTCGTCGGTCGGTGGTTCTGGGACATGGCGGTCGGGGTCGCGGGTGCGGGCGATCTCTTGTGCCGTCGCCGTCAGGTCGGTGATCGGCCGCAGCGAGCGGCGCGCCAGAGCTAGGCCGCCGAGCAGCGCCAGCAACGAGCCGCCGACGATGCCGCCGATCAACACCAGTCGTAGCTGATTGATCGTCCGGCGCAGCTCGGCAAGCGGTCTCGCATACTCGATCCAGACTTGGAAACTCAAGCCTTGGCCGCCGCTACTGGTCAGCGAGGCCAAACGGGTTTCAATCAGGTGGCTCGCGTTCTCAGTAGTTCCTGGCTCTGTTGGAAGGCCAAGTTCCGGCGCGCCGGGGGTCGAGCCGCCAGGAATCGGCTCGCGGTTGCCCCAGAAAAGGCGGATCGCAGCGTTATTGGGAGAGGCGTATAGCTCGAGCGGTGGGTTGATCTCAAAATCCGTTGACGACTTTGGAGTGATCGTCAAGCGCTCCTCAAGCCGTCTGGCGGCATCCGCAGTGTCGCGCACGAAGTCAGCGCGCAGGCGCGAGGTCGTCAGCGAGCCAAAGACGGCAGCGAAGGCGCAGAGGATCAGAAAGGTCAGGCCTGCCGACACCAGTGCCAGGCGCCAGCGGATGCTGATCCGGTCAAACACGAAGCACGTATCCGACTCCGCGCACAGTGTGTAGAAGGCGCGACTGACCGTCGACCTCAAGCTTGCGACGGATATTGGACACGAAAACCTCGATTGTGTTGGTGTCGGCGAAAGGGTCGTATCCCCAGACGTCCTCGAGCAGCTGCTGGCGGCTGATCACAACAAGCTGGTTGCGCATCAGATACTCGAGCAGTTCGAATTCACGCTGCGTAAGCTCGACGCGGCGGTCGCCACGGAGTACCTCGTAGCTGTCCGGCTTCAGCACAATGTCTTCAAAGGTCAGGCTTGCGGTTCCGCGTGGTGGTCGGCGGCGCAGCAACGAGCGCAGGCGAGCCAGCAGCTCGTCGCGTTCAAATGGTTTGACGAGGTAGTCGTCGGCGCCGGCGTCGAGCCCCTCAACCTTCGACTCCGTCGCATCACGCGCTGTCAACACGAGAATTGGCACGTCGCTGGCTTCGCGCAGCCGGCGAGCGACCTCAGTGCCGTCAATGAGGGGCAGGCCAAGGTCGAGGATTACGACGTCCGGATCGAAGCTCGCCGCCAGCTCGAGCCCGAGCGCTCCGTCGCTGGCGATCTCAGTCTTGTAGCCGTCTATTCGCAGCATCCGTTGGACGACTTCGGCGATCGCCTCGTCGTCTTCGACAATCAGGACTCGTGCGGAGCGTGAAGACATTGCTCTAGAAGGGTAGGACACCGCATTTACGGCAGCTAAAGGGAGATTGCCGTCGGTGTCGAAGAGGCTAGGCGAAGGACACCTACCGATGGCCACAGCGAAAACAAAAGCCAAACCGCGCCCCAAGAGCTCGCCAAAGCGAAAAGCCCCTGCGCGCTCCGCCGCAAAGCCACGCAAGCGGCCACAGAAGAAGGCGCAGAAGGCGCTCCAGCTGCCGCAGCTGAGCCAGCGTCAGCGTGACCTTTCGGGCCTTGCCTTGGTCGCGACTGCACTTTTCATCGCATTCCCGCTCTACTCGGGCGGCGACGCCGGGATTGGCGGAGAGCAATTCGTTTCAGCTCTGCGTTGGAGCTTCGGTCAGGTTGCCTACTTGGTCCCGCCGATCCTCGCGCTCGCTGGGCTCGTGCTGATCCTTCGCCCGGTGGTCAGCCTTCCGCAGACGCTTCGGGTTGGCGCGCTCTGCCTGCTGCTCGGGGCCTCGTTGGCTCTCGCAGCGGGAACTCTCGGACTGGGCACCGGTACCGGCCGCACGGTTCAGTTCGACCCAGCGCTGTTCGGCGACCGCGGCGGTGCAGTTGGGGACTTGCTCTACCTCGGTAGCGGCACCCTCGTCGGGCCCGTGGGCAGCCACATCTTCGCGCTCTTCCTGCTGCTGGCAGCGGTGCTCCTGATCAGCGGGCTCTCAATAGCTGCCGTCCTTCGCCACGGGGGTAGCGGTCTCTCCGACATCGGCAAGGCTCTAGCCAGCGGCGTCGATGCACTCTTCAACCGGCGCCCAGCAACGGCGCCAATAGCGCCACCAGAGCCGGAAGGCCTCGAGCCAACGGTCGAGCAGCTGGGCGGTGTTGAGTTCTTCGACCTCTCCAGCGGTGAAACAGATCCCTATCTCGAAGAGGCGTCAGATCTGCCGGAGTCGCTGACGCCGCCCGCGCCGGCGCCGCCGGCGGCTGCTGCCAAGGCTGACAAGCCGGCTGCAAAGGCAGTAAAGAAGGAACCTGGGGCGCCGACCGTCTTCTCGCTCCCCAACCCGAATCTCCTCAAGCTCAGCGCCAAGAAGAACGCCGCGCCCGACAAGACCGATCAGAGCCGCGTCTCCTCCGCGTTGCTGGAGGCGCTGCGCCACCACGGCATCGAGGCTTCGCTCGTGGGCACCGTCGCCGGACCGCACATCACGCGTTACGAGCTGCGCCTCGCTCCGGGGGTCAAGATGAACAAGATCGGGGCGCTCAAGGATGACCTCGCCTACGCGCTCGCGGCCACCGACATCCGAATTCTCGCGCCAATCCCGGGCAAGCAGGCCGTTGGGGTTGAGGTACCGAACCGCACGCGCCTTGAAGTGACTCTGGGCGATGTCTTCCAAGAGCTGCCAGCCGACGCCAGCCCGCTCACAGTCTTCCTCGGCAAGGACGTTGGTGGCCGCCCAGTCACGGCCGACCTCGCGCGGATGCCTCACCTCTTGATCGCAGGCACGACAGGCGCCGGTAAGTCGGGCGCCGTCAACGCGATGCTCAGCTCGATTCTGCTCCGCGCGACCCCTGACCAAGTCCGGCTCGTCCTAGTCGACCCAAAACAGGTAGAGCTCAATCACTACGAAGCAATTCCGCATCTGTTGACTCCTGTAATCACCAGCCCGCGGATGGCCGCCAACGCGCTCGGCAATCTGGTCCGTGAGATGGAATGGCGTTATGGCATCATGGCCGTCGCGCGCACACGCTCGCTGGCCGAGCTCAACAAGCACCGCGTCGATGAAGGCGATGAGCCGCTCCCGTACCTGCTTTGCGTAATCGACGAGCTCGCCGATTTGATGATGGTCGCGCCGGCTGATGTTGAAAATGCCGTGATCCGCCTGGCGCAAAAGGCGCGTGCCGTCGGTATCCACTTGGTCCTAGCTACGCAAAGCCCTCGAGTCGACGTGATTACGGGAATGATCAAAGCGAACGTTCCATCGCGTATCGCCTTTGCCGTCTCGAGCCAGACGGACTCGCGCGTGATTCTCGACCAGAATGGCGCCGAGAGCCTCCTCGGACAGGGCGACATGCTCTTCTCCCCAGTCGGTTCGTCAAAGCTCGAGCGGATTCAGGGGGCCTACATCGACGAGCCGCAGATCGCGAAGCTGACCGAGTTTTGGGCTGCGCAAGGCGAGCCTGCTCTGCGCGAGGACCTCCTCGATGAAGTTGAAGTGACAAACGAGTCCGGCGGTTCAGGCAGCGACGCCGACGGCTTCGATCCGGACGAGGATCCGATGCTCAGCGAGGCGATCGCGCTCGTGGTCGAGATGGATACAGCGTCGACGTCGATGCTTCAGCGTCGACTGCGCGTCGGTTACACCCGCGCCGGCCGCCTCATTGACATGCTGGAGCGGCGCTCGATCATCTCAGGCTATGAGGGCTCGAAGCCTCGCCAAGTGCTCGTGACCGCAGCCGATCTCCCTCGAGTACTCGCAGCACTCGCGTCACCTGACGCGCCTGCGGATCAACCGCCAGAGGCAGAAGATGCAACTTTGCACGCCGTTTCGCCCGATATTCCCGAAGACTGATTAGCCTCTGGCTATGGCCGACATCGCCAGCCAGCTAAGAACGGCTCGAACCGACGCCGGGATCGACATCGCGACCGCGGAGTATGCGACAAAGATCCGGTCGAAATATTTACGTGCGCTTGAGAGCGGCGACTGGGCGGCGCTGCCTGAGGAGACGGCGGCGAAGAGCTTCCTAAGGACCTACGGCGACTACCTGGGCCTCGACGGGCGCGCGCTCGTAGAGGTCTTTAAAGCGGGGCAAGTTTCTGTTGGTGACCCCTCCAGCTACGCACCGCTCGCTTCCGGCGCCCGCGGCAGCGCCGGGCGCCGGAGCTGGCGGACTTGGCTCGTTGTCGCGCTTGTCCTCATTTTGATCGTCGGACTCTTTCTGATCGGCACCAGCTCCGACGGCTCAGAGGCGACGGCTCTCGTCAGCGGCTCGGCGTTCGGCTCGGTTCTGTGAGCGCGCGCGCCGGCATCGTGGTTACCGGCACCGAGGTCCTGACCGGCCGCGTCGTCGACCGCAACGGTCCGTGGTGCTCGGAGCAGTTGCGTGCGCTCGGGGTCGACCACGAGAGCACCGTCGTCGTCGGCGACAGGCCAGCCGACATCCTGGCCGCGCTCCGCTGGCTCGAATCGGAAGGCTGCTCTTTGATCATCACGAGTGGCGGTCTCGGCCCGACTGCCGACGATCTAACCGCGACGGTCGTGGGAGAGTTCCAGCAGCGGGCTATGGCCGTTGACGAGCCGCTCCATGCGCGAATTACCGCGATCCTTGAACGCCTCACCGCGCGCTGGCCGAGCGTCGATCAGGCTTCGATAGCAGCAGGCAACCTTAAGCAGGCAACGATCCCTGAAGGCGCGACGATTCTCGAACCGATTGGTACGGCGCCGGGGCTCGTAGTGCCGCCACCGGAAGGCAGCACAGGGCCAACCGTCGTTGTGCTGCCCGGCCCGCCGAGCGAGCTGGTGCCGATGTGGCAGGCGGCGGAGCAGACGCAGGCATTCATCGAAGCCACCGCGGGGAGAGTTCCGATTGAACAGTCGATGTTGCGGTTGTTTGGGATCCCGGAGTCTGAGATCGCGGCAACATTGCGTTCTGCTCAAGCGGCTGGAATCGAGGTCGACGAGCTTGAGATCACGACCTGCCTGCGCCGCGGCGAGATTGAAATCGTGACGCGCTTTAGCCCGGACCAGCAGGAGCTCTACGACAGTTTCGCCGAGTTTGTCGCCAGCAGCCACGCCGACACGCTGTTCTCAGTCGACGGTACGACAATCGATCAAGAGCTCGCCGCACTGCTCAGCGGTCCGCCTCTGCGGACGATCGCGCTCGCGGAGTCGTGTACCGGTGGTCTGGTCGCTGCGCGCTTGACCGAGCTTCCGGGCGCCTCGACATATCTGCGCGGCGGCTTCGTCGTCTACAGCAACGAGGCAAAAGTCAGCTGCTTGGCCGTCCCTGCCGCGCTGCTTGAGGAGCATGGCGCCGTAAGCGAAGAGGTCGCCGTTGCCATGGCCGAGGGCGCGAGGTCTGCTCTGGACGCTGATGTTGGCGTTGGCGTCACCGGGATCGCAGGACCGGGAGGGGGAACCGAGGACAAGCCGGTCGGCCTTGTCTGGTGCGCTGTCTCGCTCGCGAGCGGTGAACTGGCGGTGAGGAAGCTTCAGCTACCGGGCTCGCGGCAGCTGATTCGGGATCGCACGACGACGGTTGTATTGCACATGACGGCCGGCCTGCTGCGCGAAGGCAGCCAGTAAACGCAGTCTTTTCAGTCGCTTTTGTGTCTTTCGCGGCCTAGCGCCGCTGCATTGTCGTCCGTAGCTTGGCTCTTCCGTCCGCACGAGGACCGAACATAAGTTCTCGCCCGATAGAGAGGTCGTAACAACGATGCCAACCCCAGCAACCGATAAGGCAGCAAAAGCCCGCGACGACGCCCTCAAGGGCGCCCTAAGCCAGATTGAGAAGCAGTTCGGACAAGGCTCCGTCATGCGGATGGGCGATGAAGGTGCGCAGGTAAAAGTTGATGCGATCCCTACAGGCGCTCTGTCGCTCGACCTCGCGCTCGGAATCGGTGGAATGCCACGGGGACGAATCGTCGAACTCTTCGGCCCAGAGTCTTCCGGTAAGACGACGCTCGTCTACCACGTAATCGCCGAAGCCCAAAAGCTTGGCGGCGTTTGCGCCTTCATCGACGCAGAGCACTCAATGGATCCGCTCTACGCTCGTCAAATCGGAGTTGACATCGACGAACTGCTCGTCTCACAGCCGGATTACGGCGAGCAGGCACTTGAGAT
>CAJBIG010000250.1 GCA_903953065.1 uncultured Solirubrobacterales bacterium | reverse complement strand
GCAATCGCCTCATCGGCCTCGCTGGCCTTCGCCGACTGGGGCAACGTAACCAGCAGCGAACCATCGGATTCCATTCGCACGCGGACGCGACGAGCGCGCGACGAGCGGCGCATGGTGAACGGTTCGCTCGTGGTCACGCGGCGAGCCTATGCTGCGGCGCGGCGGGCTCGTAGACTCCCCCCGTGACTCAATCGATAGTTCCGCTTCCCGCAGAGGTGCGCTCGCCATTCGAGGTTTACATCAACGGCGTACTGCAGAAGCAGCCGGACGATTATCAGGTACGCGATGGCGCGCTGGTCTTCCCCCGCTCACTGTCGAAAGACAAGATCAGTGGATGGCGCTGGGCGCTCGGCGCGTGGGGCGTTGGCACCTACCGCCAAGATGATTCGATCGACGTGCGCTGGTCGCGAAGCGACGGCACCACCGCCGTCGCCCAGCAGCTCGAGGTCAGCGAAGTTATCGACTGAGCCAAGGACGCTGCAGTTTCAGCGCGCCGAGGATTGCCTGCGTCGCCGGTGAACGGTTAAGCGTGTAGAAGTGAATTCCCGGCGCGCCGCCAGCCAGCAGCTCGGCGCACTGCAGTGTCGCGTAGGCAACCCCGAGCGCCTCGACGGCACGGCCGTCATCGCGGCGCGATTCAAGCGCGGCAAGCAGCTCGGGCGGAATCGTCGCGCCGCAGAGTGTCGTCATTCGCTCCAGCTGAGCCACGTTGCTGATCGGCATGATGCCTGGAATGATCGGCACCGTGATCCCGATCTCGCGCGCCCGAAGCACGAAATCAAAGTAGGCGTCGTTGTCGAAGAAGAGCTGCGTTACGAGGAAGTTCGCGCCGGCCTCAACCTTCTCTTTGAGGAATCCGAGATCGGCTTCGGCACTGGCTGCATCGATGTGCGTCTCGGGGAAGGCCGCGGCGCCGATTGCAAAGGGGTACTCAGCGCTGATCATCTCGACCAACTCACGTGAATACTCGAGTCCCCCCTCTGTCTGGGTCCATTCGCTCTCCCCCTGCGGCGGGTCGCCACGCAGCGCCAGCACGTTCTCAATCCCCAGCTCAGCCATCTCGTCGAGCGTCGCGCGCAGCTCATCAACGGTTGAATCGACGCAGGTGAAGTGCGGCATCGCTTCGATCCCAAACTCGTCGCGGATCCGCGAGACGATCTGAATCGTCTTATCGCGCGTTGAACCGCCGGCGCCGTAGGTGACGGAGACAAAAGACGGCTCGAGCGGCACTAGCTGCTCGACGGCCTCGAGCAAGTTGCGGTCGCCTTCCTCGCTCTTCGGCGGAAAGAACTCGAACGAGAACTGCGGCTCGTTGCTGCCGTCAAGCAGTTGATCGATGCGCATCGCCTAATCCTACGAGGAGCGACCTAGATCAGCTGCCAGAGCTCTGGCTGTTCCTCGCCGTCACCCTCACTGCGCTCGGCGCGTTCGGTCACTTCAAGGTGGCGCAGGTAGCAGAGTGTTTCCGAGAGCCACCAGTTGGCGTTGACCGGCGTGAGCGCGTCGCCGTGAACCGACTGAACAACCTCAAAGGCTGTCATTGGGCCATCTTGAGCGAGCGCGTCGATAACACCATCGATGCGCTCGGCGATCGCGATCCGGTTGGCGGTGATGTGGGCGGGAACTTCAGCAAAGCTGCGGCCATGCCCCGGAAGGCAGAGGCGCATGTCGAGGTCCTCAATCACTTCCAGCGAGCTGAGGTACTCGCCAACCGGGTCGGGCGTCCAGCCGTAGTCGTAGTAGAGCGACGGGCGGCCAAGCAGGTGATCCCCGGAGATCATCAGGCGGCGCTCCGGCTGATAAAGGCACACATGAGAGGGGGCGTGGCCGGGAGTTTCGACTACCTCCCAGGGCCCAAGGTCGGTGTTGATCTGGACGCCCGGCAGAAGGTCGCGTGAGGGTTCGACGATTCCCGAGAAGCCCGAGCCGCGACCCTTGGCCTGCTCGGCGTATGCGCGCAGCGGCGCCTGCGGCACGCCGCTGAGAATCGCCACCTCGATGCGCCGCTCGAGCGCAGCCTCGGGATTTGTCGCAGCTTGGACGGTGTGCTCGTGGTTGGGGTGCATCCAAAGCTCACAACCGGTGGCCTTGACGATCGAGGCCGCTTGGCCGTAGTGATCGGAGTGCGCGTGCGTGCAGACGAGCAGGCGAATGAGGTCGATCCGCAGGTTGACCTGGCCGAGCGCGCGCTCAAGCTGGGCCATCGACCCCGGCTGGTCCATGCCGCAGTCGACGAGCACGATTCCGTCACCGGCGGCGAGCGCCCACGCGTTGCAATGCGGCACGCCCGGCCATGGCAGCGGCAGGCGCAGACGCCAGACGCCCGGCAGCACCTTTTCGCCGCGGCCCAGTTCGCGGGTTCGGGAAGATTCGCTCACAACTGATTCCAGCCTACGGATCAAAGCCCGCGGGCGCGGCTGGGGCGATAGCCTGCCGACAGCAGCCCCAAGAGCGAGAGGATCCGAATGACCGATTCGACGAGCGCCGTCAGCGGCGCAATCGACGCCGCCGTAACGACTGAGGTAGCGAAGCGCTACTTCGACGCGCTGGTCTCCCACGACATCGAAGCCGCCGTTGCCTGCTGGCGCCCCGGCGGCCGCGAGAACGTGCGCGGCCAAGTTGACACGACCGCCCCCGACGGCGTGCGCGCCTTCCTCAGCGGCATCTTTGGGCCTTTCCCCGACTTCAACTTCAACGTCGTCGAAGTGACGGTCGAAGATGACCGCGCGGCGGTTCGTTGGGAGGCGACCGGCACATTCACCGGAGGGCCATTCCAAGGGATCGAACCGAACGGCACAAAGATCGAACTTGAAGGCGTCGACGTTCTGATCGTCCGCGACGGATTGATCGTCGAGAACAACGCCTTCGCCGACGGAATGACGATCGCCCGCCAGCTAGGACTGCT
>CAJBIG010000249.1 GCA_903953065.1 uncultured Solirubrobacterales bacterium | reverse complement strand
GCAGCCGGTGATCAGCGCGCCAATGCAGAAGATCAATCCTTGATGGATCGCCGTGTAGGAGCGCAGGTCGTGGCGGCTCTCGCCGCTGCGCAGGTACTGAATCGCAAAGATGCCGCCGAAGACGAAGCCTCCGAGCGTGACGATCGCCAGCGGCACGTGGATATAGAAGATCTTCTGCGAGAAGCCTTGATCAGCTTCGATCGGTGCGTAGAAGAAGGCCAGCCCGATCGAGGCTGTCAGCACGATTGCGGTTGCGATCGCGTAGCCGGGGAGGCGGCGTCCGTAGAGACTTTTTGTCGTTGGCATTTTTCAGTCTTCAACCAAGTAATCGAATAGGGCGTAAGCGAGCAGCCCGAAGATCAGATCGTACAACCCCAAGAGTGCCAGCCAACGCCAAGCGAGCGTCCCGCCGCCAACACTCAGGAGCGGCTCGCTGGCCTTCGTCACTGCGATCAGCAGTGGAATCAGCAGCGGCAGGGCGAGAATTGAGGTGATCAGGTCACGCGCGCGGGTTTGGATCGCGATTCCTGCGATCAAGGTTCCGACCAACGCGATGCCGAGGTCTGCAAGCAGAATCAGAAGCGCCAGTGAGGCCCACTGGGAGCCGTTCGGGGTTGGTCCCAGCAACAAGACGGAGAAGAGAAGCGAGGCGAAAACACCGACGGTCAGCAGGAAGATCAGCAGCGTCGTTGCCTTTGCGATCAGCAGCGCAGTGCGCGGCGCCGGCGCCAGCAGAAAGCCATCTAGTCCCCCTTCTTCGCGGTCGGCGACAAAGCTGCGGCCGATCCCCAGCAGCGCCGCGAGTGCCAGCGTTACCCACAGCACTCCCGACGCGAGCGCCCCTTCGACCTCATCGCGCCCGAGCGCGAAGTGGAAAATCACGAAGGCGCTGGCGCAGAACAGCGCCATCGCCGTCAGCGTCTGCGGCGCGCGCCGCTCCAGCGTCAGCTCCTTGTATAGAACCGCGCGCGCTGCGCTGAGCACCGAGGGTGGGCGCGGAGCGCTCATCGGTAGAGCTCGGCGATCTGCTCGGTCGTTACCTGTGCCGCTGGCGCGAGCAGAGTTGCTGCCCCGTTGCGCAGGCCAAGCACGAGGTCGGCTTCGGCGAGACCCCCGGCGGGGTCGTGGCTGGCGATCACGCGCGTGCGGCCCACGGCGGCGCCGATCAGCGGTTCAACCTGCTCGATCGCGGCCGGGTCAAGGTTGGAGCGCGGCTCATCGAGCAGCAGCACCTGCGGCTCGTGCAGCACGGCGCGGCAGATCGCCAGGCGCTGGAGCATTCCGCGTGAGTATCCGAATACGCGCTCGTCGCCGCGACCGCTCAGCTGGGTCTGTTCAAGCACCGCTTCGATCCGCGCAGCTGCGTCGCCGATGCCGTGCAGGCGAGCGTGGTAGCGGAGGTTCTCGCGCGCCGTGAGGTCGCCGTAACAGAGCGACTGGTGGCCAAGGAAGCCGATCTGCGAGCGCACCTTCCAGCCCTCTTTGCGCAGGTCGCTGCCAAGCAGGCTGGCGTCGCCTTCGCTGGGCCGCAGCAGCGTTGAGAGCACGCGCAGCAGCGTCGTTTTCCCGGCGCCATTGGGGCCGAAGACGACGAGCGTCTGGCCCTGCTGGAGTGTCAGGTCGATTCCATCGAGCGCTCGCCGCTCGCCGTAGCGGCGCACCAGCCCGGAGCAAACGACGGCCGGCTCAGTGCTCGCCATCGGTCCGCCCACCTTCACGGCCAATGTGCCGGACGGCATGGCCAAGGATTGGAGCCAGCACCGGGAAGGCCTCGCCGATCGCCTTCGGGTTGCCGGGCATGTTGACGATCAGCGTGCCGCCGGCAACGCCGCTCGTGGCACGCGAGATCGCCGCCGCCGGCGTGAACTGCATCGAGGCAGCGCGAAGCGCCTCGGCGATGCCGGGGACCGGCCGTTCGATCACCGCTTCGCTGGCTTCCGGGGTCACATCGTCAGGGGTTAGACCGGTGCCGCCGCTGGTCAGAATGATGTCAAAGCGATCTGAAACCAGCTCGCGCAGCCTGGCTTCAATCGCTGCTTGGTCGTCCGGCAGCACTTCGCGCAGCTCAACTTCGCAGCCGGCGGCCGTTGCAGCATCGGCGAGCGCCGGGCCGGAGAGGTCTTCCCCTTCGCCGCGAGCCAGTGAGCTGGAGATCGTCAGGATTGCGGTACGCATCGCTCGGCCCTAGGACCGCGTCCAGTGACCGGAGCGCCCGCCGCTCTTCTCGAGCAGCTCGACGCGCTCGATCGTGACGCCGCGTTCGATTCCTTTGACCATGTCGTAAACGGTCAGTGCCGCTACCGAAACTGCCGTCATC
>CAJBIG010000248.1 GCA_903953065.1 uncultured Solirubrobacterales bacterium | reverse complement strand
TCGGTAATGCTCTACGGCGGCTCAATCCCACCTGGCCGCTTCCAAGGCCACGACGTAACAATTCAGGATGTTTTTGAAGCGGTCGGCGCTCATTCGGCCGGCAAGATGAGCGACGAGGAATTGCACGAGCTAGAAGGCGTCGCCAGCCCCGGGGCTGGAGCCTGCGGCGGCCAGTTCACCGCCAATACGATGGCGATGGCCTACGAAATCATGGGCATCTCGCCGATGGGTTCGGCAATGGTTCCGGCGCAAGATGCGACCAAGGCAGACGTTGCCTTCGCGATCGGTGAGCTTGTAATGGACGTGCTGCGACGCGGCGTGATGCCGAGCGAGATCATCACGCGCAAATCGATCGAGAACGCGATCGCAGGCGTTGCTGCCAGCGGCGGGTCAACGAACGCGGTGCTCCACCTGTTGGCGCTTGCGCGCGAAGCGAAGGTAGAGCTCGACATCGATGACTTCGATCGAATCAGCGAGGCCACGCCGCTACTCTGCGATCTCAAACCTGGAGGAAAGTACGTCGCCGTGGATCTTTACGCGGCGGGTGGGGTGCCGCTCGTTGCCAACCGCCTGCTCGAGGCGGGGCTCCTGCATGAAGATGCTCCCACTGTCACGGGGCTATCAATCGGCGAGGAGGCCGCAAAGGCGACTGAAACTGAAGGACAACTGGTCGTTCGTCCATTGAGCGACCCGGTCAAGGCGTCCGGCGGTCTCGCAATCTTGCGCGGCAATATCGCCCCTGAGGGCTGTGTCGTCAAGCTCGTCGGTCACGAACGTCGCCACCATGAGGGTCCGGCGCGAGTTTTCGAAAGCGAAGAGCTGGCGATGGAAGCCGTCACCAGCGACAAGATCGAAAAAGGCGATGTAGTAATCATCCGCAACGAAGGGCCGGCAGGCGGGCCCGGCATGCGTGAGATGCTGGCCGTTACCGCTGCGATCAACGGCGCAGGGCTGGGAGAGCACGTCGCACTGCTTACCGACGGCCGCTTCTCGGGCGCTACCTACGGCTTTATGGCCGGCCACGTAGCGCCTGAAGCCTTCCGTGGGGGCCCAATCGCCGCCGTTCGCGACGGCGACACAATCACGATCGACGTCGACAAACGCACGCTCGACGTCGACCTGACCGTCGCTGAGATCGACGAGCGGGTGGCCGCCTACATTCCGCCGGCAAATCCCGATCGCACCGGCGTGCTCGCCAAGTACGCCGATCAGGTCGGCAGTGCCTCCGAGGGTGCCGTCACGCTCGTCGACGAGCCTCGCTGAGCTGGCTTTGATGCGGATCGCGATCGACATCGATTCGACGCTCCACCACTACTGGGAACAGCTGGCCGAGGTCGTCCGTCTGCGCTACGGAGTCGTTCTTCCCTACGAGCAGCAAAAGACCTGGGGGATAGGCGAGCTCGAACAAGAGCAGCTCGCCGAGACGATCGCTGAAACCCACAGCGAGGAATGGATCAGCGCCGCCGAGCCTTACCCGGGCGCCGTCGAGGTCGTCAACAGTTGGTCGCAGGCCGGGCATTTCATCCACATCACGAGCCACCGAGATGTGGCCGCAGCAGTGCCAACTGAGCGCTGGCTCGACGGTATCGGCCTCCAATATGACGAGCTCTACTGCTCCTACGACAAGATCACGCGCTGCCGCGAGCTGGAGATTGACCTTCTTGTTGACGACAGCCCGGTCAACTTGCAGAGTGCGCTGGCCGAGGGGATCAGAGGCGCGACGCTGCTCCACCCTTGGAACGCCGAGGTCTGCGAGGCGGATGCGATAACAAGCGCCGAAGATTGGCCCGAGCTCGGTCGCCTGCTCGAGCCGCTGCTTTCGGGGCGCAATCCGTAGGCGGCACGGCAGGGGCGCGGGGCTGCGTGGCGAAGGACAGACGAGCCGGCGCAATCGGTCGGCCATTCGATCTATCTTTGTATGACCCCTGATGCCCCGTAAGTACTTAATTTCACTAATTGCGGTAGCCGGGTTCTTCGTGCTGCTTGTTGGTGGCGCCTACGCCTACGACAGCGCAACGTCGCGCACGATCGCGCCCGGCATCACAGTCGGCGGTGTCAACGTCGGCGGGATGACCGCAGATGAGGCCCAGGGAAGGCTGCGCCAGGATCTACTTGGCGAGCTGGAAACACCAGTCATCGTCCGTCGTGGCGACAGGACTTGGCGCCTGGGGCCCGGGCAGTCGAAGGTCGCAGTCGATATCGACGGCAGTGTCGAGGCCGCCCTGTCGAAGACGAACGATGACAATTTCGTCGTTCGCGCATTCCGGAAAGTCAGTGGCAGCTCTC
>CAJBIG010000247.1 GCA_903953065.1 uncultured Solirubrobacterales bacterium | reverse complement strand
GTATTCGCTCATGAAGATGCTGGAGCCGCCGACTGCGCGCTTGGCAACGTGCATCGCCCCTTTCAGGCCGCCGCCGGCGCCGCCGATCCCAGTTGCGGCGGTGCGCATCATGATCGGTGCATCTAGCCAAGCCGCTTGGCCAGCTTCGGAGATCAGTGTTTCGCCGGGCTCGAGGTAGACCTCAAGGCGGGGGAGGGTCGTTCCAATTATTTCCGTGCGCATCGGTCGAACCTACCAGTCGCCACCGTGCCTGTAAATTGCGGTTGCCTCAGGGGGTGAGGGCGTGGAGTGGGTTGCATTCACAACTACAAAGTGGTAGAGTTGTGCAATGGATATCCCGCACCCCGTCCCTGGACCACTTGTTGAGCTGATCGCTGAGCGCTTCCGCGTCATCGGCGAGCCGATGCGCATCCGATTGCTTGACGCGCTGCGCGACGGCGACGCGACCGTCGGCGATCTGACCGAGCGGCTCGATGCCACGCAGCAGAACGTCTCCAAACACCTCGGCGTGCTCCACCGCTCCGGCATCGTCGGCCGTGAGCGTCAAGGCACGAGCGCGATCTACTCGATCAGCGACGAGTCCGTCTTCGATCTTTGCGAGCAGGTCTGCGGCGGACTTCGCAAACAGGCAGGCGAACGCGATCAAATCCTTAGCGCGGTGGCGTCATGAACTCCAAGTGGCCGCTTGAGCGGGTTCTCTTTGCAATGGCCGGGACGATGACGCTGCTCAGCGCCGTGCTCGTCCTGCTCGTCTCGCCTTGGTTCCTACTGCTGACGGCGCTCGTTGGCATCAATCAGTGGATGTATGTCGCATTCGGCGCCTGTCCGGCGTCGATCGTTCTGGGTCGTGCCTGCGGGCTGCGCTCCTCCACCGCAGGACACGGGAGCTGAAAATGAACACCAAGTACGGACCGCTCGGCCGACTCGGCCGCTACACCGCAACGCACTTCAAGCTCGTTGTAATCGCATGGGTTGTCGTTGCGGTCGCCTTCGGCGTCTTTGCGCCGCGCGTTGAGACTGCGCTCTCCGGCGCAGGCTGGGAAGCGACCGGCTCCGAATCGGTTGCCGCCCGTCAAGCGATCGACAAGAACTTCAACGGGCTCTCGTCCAGCGCCCTGATGGTCGTTGTTCACTCCAACGAGGCGACGATCACGGACCCGGCCTTCAAGGCCGCGATCGCGAAGTCGAGCAAGATCCTTGCCGCCGACCCCAATGTCACGAAGGTAGTCGCGCCGCAGCCGGGAATGTCGATCTCGCGCGACGGCCACACGGCGATCATTCAAGCCGGGGCGGGGGCTGACTCGAACACGATGGTTCGCTCGGCCGATGATCTGAAGGAGAGCTTGACCGCCGCTGAGGGAGCCGGCGTGAGCGTCTCGCTCACGGGCGCCAGCGGCATGTGGTCCGACTTCAATGAGGCCAACCGCTCGGCGATGATGAAGAGCGAGCTGATCTCCTGGCCGGTAACGCTGATCATTCTGCTTTTCGCTTTCGGTTCGCTCGTCGCCGCCGGGCTGCCGCTGATGCTGACGATCCTCGGCCTCGTCGCTTCAGCTGGATCTCTCTACCTCGGCACGCAGGTGCTCGACATTTCGATCTGGGCGATGAACTTCGCGCTGATGTTCGCGCTGGCCTTGGGGATCGATTACGCGCTCTTCATTGTGATGCGCTTCCGCGGCGCCCTGTTCGGCTCCGAGCTGACGCCCGAAGACGCCGTCGCTGAGACGATGGACACGGCCGGCAAGGCGGTTCTCTTCAGCGGCATCACGGTGCTGATCTCACTGACGGCCGTGATGCTGGTTCCCTCTCCGGCATTCCGCTCGATGGCGCTGGGGATCATGGTGTCGGTCGCCTTTATCCTCGCCGCGACGCTGACGCTGCTTCCCGCCGTTCTAGGCAAGCTCGGGCCACGGGTTGACAAGCTGGCGCTCCCTTGGGTTCACTCCGGCGAACATCGCTCAGCCCGCTTTGCGGCATGGGCGGAGCGGCTCTGGAAGCGCCCGCTGGCCTACGGCGCCGTGGCGCTGATCATCTTGGTCGCGCTGACGATCCCGGTCTTCTCGCTGAATACGGGCATGCCGTCGATCAAGGTTGTTCCCGTCGACGACGGTTCGCGCATCGGTTACGCACAGGTGCAGGATGCCTTCGGCCCTGGCGCCCCGGGCGCACTGCAGATCATCACTTCGCAGAACGATGCCGCCGCAGCCGGGGCTCTCGCCAAATCCGCCCCTGGCGTTGCGGCCGTAATGGCGCCGATGTCCGGCGGCTCAGACAAGGCGCTGATTCAAGTTATCCCGGCCAATGACCCGTCCGATAAGGC
>CAJBIG010000246.1 GCA_903953065.1 uncultured Solirubrobacterales bacterium | reverse complement strand
TATGGCCGCGTGATGAGCGCGATGGACTTCGTCGCAGCGGCAGCGAAGACGCCTCTGACATTCAACTCGTTCTACTCGAGCGACAAAGAGATCGCCTTCATCACCTCAGGGCTTTTCCCACTCCGCCCGAAGGGCGTCAACATGGATCTTCCAGTTGACGGCCGCGGCAAGTACGAATGGACCGGCTACCTCAGCCACTCGAAGCACCCACAGGTAATCAACCCAGCCAGCGGCTACATCGTCAACTGGAATGGCAAGCCGGCGAAGAACTTCCCCGCCGGCGACGAACGCTGGGGCGAGAACTCGCTGCAGCGCGGGCAGCTGCTGACCAACGAGCTGGCGCGCCAGAGCAAGCAGTCGCTGGCAACGATGCTCTCGGCTGCAAACGCCGGCGCAACCCAGGATGTTCGGATCGCGCTGCTTTGGCCGACGCTGAAGAAGGTGCTTGACAAGGGCACGGCTCCGAACGCGCTCGCCGCCGCAACGGTTGCACAGCTGCAGGCTTGGCACGAGCAGGGCGCCAGCCGCGTTGACTCAAACCAGGACGGCAAGATCGACGCTCCCGGAGCGGCGATTATCGACCAGGCTTGGCAGTCGATTGCCGGCGACGGACTCTGCTGGCGGATGGGCACGAAGCTCTGCGAAGAGCTGGCTCAGCGCAACGGTGGCAGCGACGCATTTGATGCCCCTCCAGGCGGCCAGTACGCCGGTTGGCACCAGTACATGTGGAAGGATCTCCGCAACTTGCTGGGCGAGAAGGTCAACGGCGCTTACAAGATCAAGTACTGCGGCAAGGGCAGCCTCGCGAAGTGCTCAGCCGACATTTGGGATTCGATCTCCGCAGCGTCGGCAGCATTGGCCACAGCCCAGGGCTCGGACCCGGCCGCATGGCGCAAGGCTGAGGCTCCCGAGCAGATTACTTTCAGCCCGGTGCCGCTGATCACGATGGATTACACCAACCGCCCAAGCGGCATCCATCAGCTGATGGACTTCAGCAACTGAGTAGCGAATAGTCTGTCGGCGTGGAGCAAAGCGCCGACAGAGAGCCGCGTGGCAGCAAGGTCGCGCGGCGGCTGAAGACGATCCCGCCCTACATCCTCGGCCTGATCGTCGTGACGGCGCTGCTGCCGCTGCTTCTGGTCGGCGCACTGCTGGTCGACATCTTCCGCGCGATCACCCGGCGCAAGCCTTTTATGGCGTTGCGACTTGTTGTCTTTCTATGGATCTACCTCGTGACCGACATGGCCGCCCTGATCGCGCTGTTCGCGCTCTGGCTGGTGAGCGGCTTCGGCCGTAATGAAAAGATGATGGTCGGCGCGAGCTGGCACTTTCAGCAGCTTTGGGTGCGGTCGTTGCTCGGCTCGGTCAAGCTGCTGTTCGGGCTGCGCATCGTTGACGAGGGAGCCGAGTGCCTGCGTCCGGGGCCGGTGATCGTGCTGATCCGCCACGCCAGCATCGTCGACAACTTCCTGCCTTCCGCACTCGTCGCCGCGCGCGAGCGGGTCCGCCTGCGCTACGTGATCAAGCGCGAATTGCTCTCAGAACCTTGCCTCGACGTTGCCGGTCAGCGGCTGCCGAACTACTTCGTCCGCCGCGACACCGGCGAGGAGGTTGAGCGGGAGAACATTGGGCGGCTTGCAAGCGGAATGGGCAGCGAAGACGGGCTGCTGCTCTATCCGGAAGGGACTCGCTTCACCGCCGAAAGGCGACAGCGCGCACTCGAGAAGATCGCC
>CAJBIG010000245.1 GCA_903953065.1 uncultured Solirubrobacterales bacterium | reverse complement strand
CTGACCTGCCTTAGTCGCCGCTCGCGCACCTTCTCCGTGCTGCAGTCGAGGAGCCTTGCCAGTTCGCCCTCGTGCGGCGTCAGTACGGTGGGCCGCTTTCGCGCCCTCAGCGCTTCAAGATCGCCGGCGAAGGCATTGAGGCCATCGGCATCGATCACAAGCGGCGCCTTGACATTGGCTGCGAGCTCGCGTGCAAAAGCCCGTGCGCCCTTGCTTGGCCCGAGCCCCGGCCCGAGCAGGACAGTGCCTTCACGCGCGCCCACCGCGTCGAGCAGCTGGCTCGCACCTTTGCGGCAATGATGGCCATCCTCATCGGCCAGAGCGATCTGCATCTCTTCGACCAGATGGCTCGCGACAACCGGCTGTTGGCTTGCGGGCACGCCAACCGTCACGTAACCGGCTCCCGCGCGCATCGCCGCGGTCGAGGCAAGTACTGAAGCGCCGGTAAGCCCACGTGAACCTGTAGCGACGTAGAGATGGCCGCTGGTGAACTTGTTTGAGTGAGCGCCGCGGCGAGGCAGCAGCGCGATCAGCGGCTCGTCGATGATCAAACCGACCGTAGCCTCGTCGAGCGGAGCGCCGGCAGGTATCCCAATGTCGACGACGCGGACCGCGCCTGCGTGTTCGCGGCCTGGGTTGATGTGCAATCCCGGCTTGTCGGCATTGAAGGTAACCGTCATCTGCGCGGTAACGGCATCACCAAGAATCTCTCCGGTCGAAGCGTCGACCCCGCTTGGCACATCGACCGCGACGACCGGCAAGCCGCAGCCGGCGATCGCTTTGATCGCCTTGGCAATGCGGCCTCGCGGTTTCCCGCTGAAGCCGGTTCCGAGAAGAGCGTCAACGACGACAGATGCTCCGTCGAGCAGCGCAGGCTCAAACGGCACCGGCGGCGCGCCCCGGAGCATGTTCAGCTGGGCGCGAGCGTCACCGGAGAGCCGTTCGGGGTCGCCTGCCTGAAGAACGCTTACCTCGCGACCGGAAGCGCGAAGCAAGCGTGCAGCCGCGTACCCGTCGCCTCCGTTGTTGCCGGTCCCGCAGACGACCGCAATCAGTCCTTCTGGGATGTAGCGGTCGACGTAATCCGCGAGACCGCCGGCAGCCGCCTCCATCAACGTGAGGCCGGAGATTCCGACGCTCTCGATCGCCCACTGGTCGGCGCGCCGCGAGCGTTCGGCGCCGGACAGTGGGATCAACCAGTCGCTCATAGCGGGCCACCTACGACAACCGCGCCGGCAGTCAAACGCGAATGAGTTAGAGAACAACCGAGCCGAACGCCCAACTGCTCGGCCCTTGCAGCGGTGGCGCCGCTTAGCGCCAGCTCGGGAGCGCCGTTGCTGCGCGAGCGAACCTCAATCTCGAGTGGCCTAAAGACCGTCAGGCCGAGCGCCTTTGTGACTGCCTCCTTGGCACAGAATCGAGCGGCTAGATGCTGCGCCGGTCGAGCCTGCTCACCGGCGTATGAGCGCTCGGATTGGCTAAACAGCCGCTCAGCCAAGCGCGGGCGCCGCTCGAGCGCGCGTTCCAAGCGATCGATCTCAAGTAGATCGATGCCTAAAGCTGGAGCTGAACTCATCCTCTGAATCTATTCGACCGTGACCGTTTTCGCGAGGTTGCGCGGCTGATCGACGTTGAGTCCGCGCAGGCGAGCAATCCGATAGGCCAGTAGCTGCAGCGGAATTACTGCGAGCAGCGGCTGCAGAATCCAGTCGGTCTGCGGAATTGAGATCACCGAATCGGCCTGCTGGTCGATCGCCGTATTGCCTTCGCTGGCTACGGCGATCAGATAGGCGCCGCGAGCGCGCACCTCCTGCATATTCGAGATCATCTTCTCCAAGACCGGTGAATCGGTCGCGACCGCAACTACCGGAGTCTGCTCGCTCAGCAGCGCGATCGGGCCGTGCTTCATCTCGCCGGCGGCGTAAGCGTCGGTTGAGATGTACGAAACCTCTTTCAGTTTTAAGGCGCCCTCGTCGGCTACTGCTACGCCAGCGTGGCGGCCAAGGTAGAGGAAGAAATTGGCCTCCCATACGTGCTCGGCAACAGCCTCCACGACGGAGTCGACGGAGGCCAGAAGTTCGCTGATTAGGCGCGGCATCTGCTTTAGGTCGGCGACGAGTTGGCTACGCCGTTCGAGAGGCAGCGCGTCATGGAGCTCGGCCAGCCGCAGCGCCAGCAGGTACATGACTGCGACCTGGCAGACGAAGGTCTTCGTCGCCGCTACCGAGACCTCTAGCCCGGCTCGCGTGTAAAGCACGCCATCGGCGTCGCGCGTGGCCTGCGAACCCATGATGTTGGTTATCGCCATAACCGTCGCGCCGCGCTCCTTGGCGATCCTCATCGCGGCCAGCGTGTCGGCAGTCTCTCCCGATTGAGTGATCCCGATTACGAGGTCGCCGGGGCCGACGATTGGGTTGCGATAGCGGAACTCGGACGCGATCTCCACATCGACCGGCACGCGAGCGAGCTCCTCGATCGCATAGCGACCGATCAATCCTGCGTGGTAGGAGGTGCCACAGGCGACAACAACAATCCGTTTTGCCGTTCGCAACTGTTCGTCGCTGAGCGCGCCGACATCATCGAGGTCGACGCCATCCTCACGAACTGTTCGGTCGGCGATCGTTTCAGCGATCGCGTCGGCTTGCTCGTGAATCTCCTTCAGCATGAAGGTTTCGTATCCGCCCTTCTCCGCCGTCTCCTCATCCCAGTCGACGGTCACGACCTCACGCTCGATCGGCTCGCCGCTTGGAGTCGTGAAGCTGGCGCCGCTGGGACGAACCGCGACTATCTCCTCGTTCTCGACGTACTGCACCCGGCGCGTTTGTGCGAGGAATGCCGGCACGGCGGAGGCTAGGAACATCTCACCTTCGCCGACGCCGATAATCAATGGGCACTCCTTGCGCGCGCCTACGAGCAGCTCAGGCGATGCGGCCGCCATCGCGACGAAGGCGAAGTGTCCCTCCAGCTCGGCGTAGGCGTCGCGCACAGCCTGCTCAAGGTCTTGATCCAAATGTTTGGCGACGAGGTGGGCGATCACTTCGGCGTCGGTCTCGGAGCTGAAGCTTGCGCCGCCGTCAATCAGCCGCTCGCGAAGCTCCATGTAGTTCTCGACGATGCCGTTGACCACAACGTGAACTTGATCGGCGGTGTCGAAGTGCGGATGAGCGTTCTGCTCGTTGACGCGGCCGTGGGTGGCCCAACGTGTGTGACCGATGCCGATCGTTGCAGCCTCGACAAGTGTTGCTGTGGCACCACCAGCGGCCTGACGCGCCTCAACGGCGGTCTGAAGGTGAGCAAGGTTGCCAACCGCGCGGACCGACTCGATTGATCCCTCCGACATAACTGAGATGCCGGCCGAGTCATAGCCGCGGTACTCAAGCTTTGAAAGGCCTGCGAGCAGCAGCTCTTCAGCGGCCCGCGAGCCGACGTAACCGACAATTCCACACATACGCGAAGCCTAGCTAGTGGGCTAGATGGCCTCGCCGGAGTGAGCTCTGCCGGTCAGCCTGCAGCTTCAACTACGGCAACAAGTCGGGCGCAGATCGCATCGCACTCGGCAGCTTCCGGTGCTTCCACCATTACGCGAACGAGCTCCTCGGTTCCGCTGGCGCGAACGAGGACGCGGCCACGACCGCTTAGAGCGCTGTTCTCCTCCGAGGCCGGCTTGGCAACTGCGTCGAGTGCCTGGGCCTTGTCGGCAACTTTGACGTTGACGAGCCGCTGCGGCAGCTTCTCCATCGCCGAGCGGGCGCCGAGGTCGGTTCCGCCGAGCGCCTCAAGAGTCAGCAGAGCGCTTGCGATTCCGTCGCCGGAGGGCACGAAGCCCATGTCGATGATGTGGCCCGACTGCTCACCGCCGAGCGTCCAACCGCGCTCGCGCAGCTCGGCGAGGACGTAGCGGTCGCCGACGTCGGCCGTTGCGACCTCGATATGGGCCGCTGCCATCGCCGTGTGGAAGCCGTAGTTGGTCATCACCGTCACGACCACGCCGCCGCCGTTGAGCCTGCCCGAAGCGCGCAGGTGGATCGCGGCCAACGCGATTAGCTCATCGCCGTCGACGGTGACGCCGTTGCGATCCGCAGCCAGCACGCGGTCTCCGTCGCCATCGAAGGCGAACCCGAGGTCGTGGCCGCCGGATGCGACCGCGGACGCGAGCGATTCGATGTGAGTCGAGCCGACGCCATCGTTGATGTTGCGGCCGTCAGGCTCATCGCCAATGACGGTCACGGATGCTCCGAGCCGTCGGAAGATCTCCGGGCCAACTCGGTACGTCGCGCCGTGCGCGCAGTCGAGCAGCAGGTTGACCCCCGTTAGATCGAGCCCTTCAAATCGCGCTTCGAGCGCGCGCAGATAATCTTCCCCGGTTCCGTGAAGCTCACGCACACGCCCGATCTTCAGCTCGACTGCGAAGCCGTCTTCGAGCCGCTGCTCAATCTCTTCCTCTGCCGCGTCGGTCAGTTTCAAGCCGTCGGCGCCGAAGAACTTGATCCCGTTGTCCTGATAGGGGTTGTGTGAGGCTGATACGACGACGCCAAGATCAAATCCGTACTGAGCGATCAGCAGCGGCGCTGCGGGCGTTGGCAGCACGCCGCCGAGCAGCGCCTCACCGCCGGCGGCTGTGATCCCGGCAGCGAGCGCAGCTTCAAGCATCTCGCCTGATTCACGAGTGTCGCGAATAACAAGCACGCGCGTACCGGCACCGCCAGCCTGCTCGGTCGCTGCGCGACCCAGAGCCATTGCGAGCTCGCCGGTCAGCTTCTCTCCAGCGAGACCTCGAACACCGTCGGTGCCGAATAGATGACGTGCCATGGAAAGGAAACTAAAGAATCCACGCCGGTGGCGCGGGCCAGCCTTCGCTAGCGCTTGCTGAACTGAGGCCGCTTACGGGCCTTCTTGAGCCCGGCCTTCTTGCGCTCTTTGGCGCGTGCGTCACGCGTTAGGAAGCCGCGGCTCTTAAGTGCACCACGAAGGTTTGGGTCTGCCTCGAGCAGTGCGCGAGAGATACCGTGGCGCAGCGCGCCGGCCTGTGCCGAGACGCCGCCACCGTGCATACGTGCGATGACGTCCATCTTGTCCTCGAAGCCGACAGCCTCCAGCGGCTGACGAATATTGCGCTGAAGCGCCGGGCGAGGGAAGAAATCGTCGATCGAGCGGCCGTTGATCAGGTACTCGCCCTTGCCGGGCTTGAGGATTACGCGAGCGACTGCCCGCTTGCGCTTGCCGGTCGCGGTGTAGCGCGCATCGGCAGCAAGTTTGATTGTCGCGGCGATCGGCTCATCGGCAACCGGCTCCTCAACCTCGACGACGACGACGTCGGAGTCGTCCGCGAATGGATCGAGCGAACTCTCAGGGCTGCTGTCCTCGCCTTCGACAACGATGTCGACCTCAAGGTCGGCGCCGGGAATTGCCTTCTCCTTTGGCGCTTTCTTGTCGGCCTTTACCTCGGCCGCCTCGGCTTCAGCTTCGACGACCTCTTCGGCTACTTCCTCTTCGACAGCCTCTTCGACTACCTCAGCCTCAGCTTCGGCCTCAACCACTTCGACGACCTCTTCGACCTCTTCGGCCTCAACTTCCGACTGCCCTTCGATTGGCGCTTCGTCTTCGGCCATTAGGTCGTGATCTCCAATTTCTTCGGCTTCTGGGCGACGTGTGGGTGGTCGGTCCCGGCGTAGACCTTGAGCTTCGTGATCTGCTGGCGAGCGAGGCGGTTGCGGGGAAGCATGCCGCGCACTGCCTGGCGGATTACCTCTTCCGGGCGACGCTCGAGCATCTCTTCGAGCGTCCGCTCACGCAGCCCACCCGGGTAACCGGTGTGGCGGCGATACATCTTCTCTTTCATCTTGTTGCCGCTGACCGAAATCTTCTCGGCGTTGATTACGACAACGAAATCGCCGGTATCTACGTGCGGCGTGTACTCAGGCTTGAGCTTTCCGCGCAGCAGATCGGCAATCTGGGTAGCAAGACGCCCGAGCGTAAGCCCGTTTGCGTCGATCAGCAGCCACTGACGTTCGCGGTCGGTCGCTTTGGCGACGTAGGTTTTGGATGCAACTGAGGCTCTCATAGCAATAAAAAGCCACGCATTCAGCGCGGCGCAGTCCCAGAGAATAGCGGCCTTTGCGCGATCGAGGCCGCGCGGCTCATTACTCCCACTCGATAGTGCCCGGCGGCTTCGACGTGATGTCGAGGACGACGCGGTTTACTTCACGTAGTTCGTTGATCATTCGCGAGGCGATCTGCTCAAGCAGATCGTACGGCAGACGGGCCCAATCGGCCGTCATTGCATCGTCCGAAGTGACGGCACGGATCACGACGACGTAGCCGTAAGTGCGCTCGTCACCTTGGACGCCCACCGTTCGCACGTCGGGCAGAACGCAGAAAGACTGCCAAAGCTCGCGGTAAAGGCCGGCCTTGCGGATCTCGTCTTGGAGCACCGCATCGGCGTCTCGCAGAAGGTCGAGCCGCTCCTTCGTTGCCTCGCCGCCGACGATCCGAATTGCCAACCCTGGCCCCGGGAATGGCTGGCGCCAGACGAGTCGCTCGGGTAACCCCAGCTCGGCACCGACGGCGCGCACCTCGTCTTTGAAGAGTGCTCGCAGCGGTTCAACGAGCTCGAACTCCATGTCGTCGGGGAGCCCGCCGACGTTGTGGTGCGACTTGATCGTCGAAGTGCCGGTGCCGCCGCCGGATTCGATCACGTCGGAGTAGAGAGTCCCTTGAACGAGAAACTTTGCCCCTTCGAGCTTGGCCGCCTCCTCTTCGAAGACGCGAATGAATTCGCCGCCGATGATCTTGCGCTTGGTCTCTGGGTCGCTCACCCCGGCGAGCTTGCTGAGGAAGCGCTCCTCGGCATCGACGGCTACGAGCGGAACCGCGAAGCGATCGCGGAATGTTTCAACGACCTGCGCGCCTTCATCCTTGCGCATCATGCCGTGATCGACGAAGACACAGGTCAGCTGATCACCGATGGCTCGGTGGACCAGCAGCGCCGCAACCGACGAATCAACGCCGCCGGAGAGACCGCACACGACTTTGCCATCACCTACCTGCTCGCGGATCGCAGCGATCTGCTCTTCGGCGATCGAAGCAGGCGACCAGTCGAGAGTGCAACCGCAGGCGTCACGGAGGAAGTGGGTCAGTATCTGCTGGCCGAACGGCGTGTGTACGACCTCCGGGTGAAACTGAATCCCGTAAATCCTCTTCTCGGCCGACTCGAAGGCGGCGACAGGTGACTGCGTCGATGCCGCCAATGCCGTGAAGCCGGGCGGCGGCTCGTAGACGGTGTCGCGGTGAGACATCCAGCAGGGCTGGACTTCGGGCAACCCGGCGAAAAGCAATCCAGGCTCGCTGACCGTTAGCTCTGAGCGGCCGTATTCGCCGACTTCGGCGCTCTCAACGCGGCCGCCGAGATGCTGAGCCAAGAGCTGCATCCCGTAACAGATTCCAAGTACCGGGATGCCAAGCTCGAGCAAGCCAGGGTCCAGCCGCGGCGCGCCGTCAACGTGAACCGATGCGGGGCCGCCGGAGAGAATCAACCCCTTCGCTCCTCTGGAAGCAACCTCTTCCGGGCCGACGTGGTAGGGCAGCAGCTCTGAGAAGACGCCGCACTCGCGGACACGCCTCGCGATCAGCTGCGAGTACTGCCCCCCATAGTCGAGGACAACGACTTCGTCGTGAGTCACGCCGGCGTCGAACTGAGCGTGCTGTCCGCGTTGGCCGAAGGCGAGGCGCCGGCTCCGCGGCTACCCATTCCAACTCCCTGAGATGACTGAAGCTTCTTGCCTTCGGTCTGCAGGGCTGGCGCAACCATCAGCTCGGCGCGGTTGAACTCAGCGATGTCCTGATAGCCGCAGGTGGCCATCGACGTGCGCAGCGCGCCCATCAGATTGAAGCTGCCGTCGTTCTCGTGTGCCGGTCCGGTGAGGATCTCTTCGATCGAACCGTTCTGGACTGTCTCAACGCGGGCGCCGCGCGGAAGCGTCGGGTGGAAGGTCGCCATCCCCCAGTGGAAGCCGCGACCCGGAGCCTCATAGGCACGCGCAAGCGGAGAGCCGATCATCACCGCATCGGCGCCACAGGCAATCGCTTTGGCAACGTCGCCACCGGTGCTCATGCCGCCGTCGGCGATCACCTGGACGTACTCGCCTGTCTCAAGCATGTGCGTAGAGCGGGCGCCAGCGACATCTGCGATTGCCGTTGCCTGCGGCACGCCGAGACCTAGCACCCCGCGCGTGGTGCAGGCCGCGCCGGGACCGACGCCGACGAGGACGCCAGCCGCGCCGGTGCGCATGAGATGAAGACCCGTGTGGTAGCTGGCACAGCCGCCGACGATCACTGGAACCGGCAGGTCGGCGATGAACTCCTTCAAGTTGAGAGCCTCGCTCGTCTTCGAAACGTGCTCGGCGGAAACAACGGTTCCCTGAATGACGAGGATGTCGAGCCCGGCCTCAAGCACCATCTCGTGATGGGCTGTAACGCGTTGCGGCGTCAACGACGCAGCAGTCACGACGCCGCTGGCCTTGATCTCCTCGATGCGCGCGCGCATCAGCTCCGGCTTGATCGGCTCTTGGTAAATCATCTGCATCTCGTGAGTTGCCTCGTCCTTGGGCAGCTGCGAGATCCGCTCGAGCTGCTCTTCAGCATCCTCGTAGCGAGTGAAGATTCCTTCAAGGTTGAGCACCGCGAGCCCGCCGAGGCGACCGACTTCGATTGCTGTGCGCGGCGAGACCACTCCGTCCATGGCCGACGCCATCAGCGGCAACTCAAAGCGGTAAGGCCCGAGCTTCCAAGAGATGTCTACGTCGTCGGGATCACGCGTGCGGCGTGACGGCACGATCGCGATGTCATCAAAGCCATAGGCGCGGCGCGCCTTCTTTCCTCTGCCGATCTCAATTTCCATCGGCTGATCCTAGGTAGACGACCGGACGCAATCGCTGCGCACGAATCAGATCGGGGAGCTTCGCGGAAGGCTGCTGGAAGGCTCGCGTGATCACTCACCCAAGATAGCGCTCAGAGAGAGCGCGCGGGTGCTTCTATCCGCTCGACCTCGACCTCGGAGAGCAGCTCGTCGACTCCCTTGGGATCGATCAGGCCGGCGCCAAGTCGCTGAGTCGATTCGGCGCCGCACGCGACCGCGTAGCGCAGGCACTCCTCCGGGCTTGAGCCGCCGTAGCGAGCCGCAACATAGCCGGCGAGGAATGCATCACCGGCGCCGACGCTGGCGACGGCTTCGCGAGGTTCGATCCAAACGCGGTGTTCGTTCACTTCGCCGTCGGTGATGACGCTGGCGACGCAGCCGTCCGGCAGCGTGATGATTGCCTCCTTCGAACCGAGCGCGCGCAGCTCTGCCAGCGCACCAATCTGCTCGTCGCGGTCATTGAACTCATGGCCGACGAGCTCCTCTGCCTCCGCCATGTTCGGCGAGATCACTGTCGGCTCGGCGCGCACTGCAAGCTTCATCGCCTCGCCTTCGGAGTCGACGATCGTGACTACGTCCAGTCGCTTCAGTTCGGCAATCAGGGTCGCGTAGATCGATGGGTCAACCCCTCGCGGCAGAGACCCGGCCAAGACGCAGATCGCCGCACCTCGCGCCAGATAGGTGAGCTTCTCAACGAAGAGTTCGATTTCGGCCGGGTTGACTTCCGGACCACGCTCGTTGATCTCGGTCTGATCGCCGGTAGTCGGGTCGAGAACCGAAATGTTTGTGCGCGACTCTTCGGCAATGTGGACGAACCCATTGAGGATCGATTCGGCGGTCAACTGCTCGACGATCCTTGTGCCGGTCGCGCCGCCGACAAAGCCGGTCGCGATCACAGGCTGACCGAGCGACGCCAGCAGCCGCGCAACGTTGACTCCCTTGCCGCCAGCGGTCGAGCGCTGCTCAACGGTCCGGTGGCGCCGCCCGAGCCGGAAGCTTGGGACCGAGAGTGACTTGTCGATCGCTGCGTTGAGAGTGACGGTGAGAATCATGCCGGTCTTCTTTGGGCCCTCTCGGGGCGCCGTTGACGGCGCCGCTTGCGTAAGAGAGTAGCCGAAATGACTATTAAGGTGAGGGCCACAAAGAGGCCCGCCGCCGGCCCGGCCAAGCCCCCGGCCGTGGCGAGTAACGATGGCGCGGCAACAGCCGTCGCGGTGACCAGAGGAACCCGTTCGACGCTCTTGCCGCGCCGAAGCACGATCACCTCGCCGACGCGCGCGCCCTTTGCAAGCGGCCCGGTTAAGCGAGCCGGCAGGCCGCTGAGAATCGTTGTCGGCCGCTCCCCACTACGCATCACAACGTCGACGCTGCGCGATCCGATTAGCGCGACTTTGCTGTCGCGCCCCTCGACCTCAAGCGTGGCGAAGCGCTGCCCCTTGGTGACGGCACGGACGCTGCGGTACCGACCGAAGCCGTAGCGCATCAGCTTCAGTGTGTCGGCGTTGCGCGCCGCTTCGCTCGGCTCGCCCATCACGACGCTGATCAGCTCAGCACCGTTGCGGCTGGCGCCGCCAACCAACAGGTATCCGGCGCCGGCG
>CAJBIG010000244.1 GCA_903953065.1 uncultured Solirubrobacterales bacterium | reverse complement strand
TGGCATCTTCAGATATTGAGCGAGAACCTAGTGTTTGCGGCGGAATAGCCATAAAACAGGGCGGTTCGCTAGCGCAAGTGTCGCAAATTCCAGCACAAATCGCAAATTTCCCTGCTAATTAGGGGGTTTTGGCACCCTTGGCGAAATCGCTCAAAATCGTAAACGCCGTGTTAATGGGCTTTTTGAGCTCGTCGAGCGACGACTGAGACAGCCAACATAGTTGTTGTGTGAGCGATCACACACAATCGCCGCTGGTCGGCGGCGACTGGCCTGAAGCGATTTGGAGAGGTTCAAACCGCTCGAGCGCGGCGAGCGGAGGCGATCAGGCTGCTGGTGCGAGTTCGATCTCTTCAGTCACCGCAAGGTGCTGATGCGAGGGGCAGTAGCCGTTGGCGTTGCTCGGTAGGCGGCGGCAGGAGCTGCCACGACGAGTAGTTGCACGGCACTGGAGGCGATTGCCAAAGATGTCACGGCCGTTGGTTGTCAGCTGAGCGATCGCCCCGTCTGCGGCTGCGACGTAGTCGCGAACAACGGCCCAAACACGAGCCTGGGACTGGATCGGAAAGTGGACGCGGATCTCGCGGAAAAGGCTGCGGGCCGGCGCGGCGAAGTAGTGACGGTCGGTGGCCAGTCGTTCGATTGCCTGCTCGCTTGCCTTCAGAACCGCCTCGTGACCTTCACGCCCTGTGACGATCTCTGTTGACAGTTCGCGGTAGATGCCCCTGCTCACTTGATACATATTGAGTTCCAGCTCCTGATTTGGTTTGGGTTGCGATCCTTCGCATTGACCCCCGCCTCTCCACGGTTCTTAACCGCAGAGGATGAGTATTCGACCTCCATGTGAAGGTTGAAACACCCGCTCTATGTAGTTCGTGTTAAGACGGCGAACGTAAGCTGCGCTACTGCCAGGTCTCAAAGGCCAGTTCAGGGCCGCGAATCACTGCGTGCATTGAGTCAAGGCCGGGCTCCAAAGAGGGGAAATCACTGCGCCAGTGGGCTCCGCGGCTCTCCTCGCGAGCGAGGGCGCAGCGCGCGACCAGCGATGCCAGCGGATATGGGTCCTCGAGCAATAGCTCCAGCCCCGCGCGGTCACGGACTAAGCCGGCATGGCGCCACATCGCTTCGCGCGTCGCCGGCGACGGCAGCTCGAGCGGGATTGCCGCTGGTGGCGCGCCGCCTGCAGCGGCCGGTTCGTCCAATGCCGAGCGAGCCGCCCTGGCACCAAAGACCATGCATTCGGAGAGCGAGTTGGAGGCGAGTCTGTTGGCGCCGTGCAGGCCGCTGCAAGCGCTCTCGCCGATCACGAAGAGCCCGCCAACGTCGGTGGCCCCGTTGAGGTCGGAGACGACGCCGCCCATCATGTAGTGCGCAGCCGGGGCAACCGGGATCAGCTCGCGGCGTGGGTCGAGCCCCGACTGTCGAAGCGTCTCTGTGATGTTCGGGAACCGTCCTGCGTCCACAGAGCGCATGTCGAGTCCGACCGATTCAACGGATTGCTCCTCGAGAACCGACCAGATCGCACGGGCTACTTCATCGCGCGGCGCCAGCTCATCGACGAAGCGCTCGCCGTCGGGGCCGATCAGAGTTGCCCCCTCACCACGAATCGCTTCGCTGATCAAGTAACCCTCGCGGCCCGGGATCCCGGTCACGGCAGTCGGGTGGAACTGCACGAACGCGAGGTCGGCGACCGCAGCTCCAGCGGTGCGCGCCAGGGTGATTCCGATCCCAATCGACCCAGGTGGGTTTGTGGTGCGTCGCCACAGCGCTGCGGCTCCACCGGTCGCGATGATCGTTCCGCGCGCCGTAACAGCAAGGCCGTCCTCACAGACGACGCCGACGACGCGACCATCCTCAGTCCAGAGGTTGCTGGCACGCCTGCCTTCGAGGATCCTCACGCGCGGCTCACGCACCAGAGCGGCGGAGAGCTGGCGCGCCAGACGCCGCCCCGTCGAACTGCCGCCGGCGTGAACAATTCTCCGCCGAGAATGACCACCTTCAAGGCCGAGCGCCAGTTGGCCGTCGCTGTCGGCGTCAAAGCGCATCCTGATCCGTTGCAGGTTGGCGATCATCTCGGGCGCTTCGCTGACGAGGATTTCGGCAGCCGAGCGACGGACCAAGCCGCGGCCTGCTCGCTCCGTGTCAGCCAAGTGCAGCGCTGGCGAGTCGTCGTCGCCGAGCGCCGCTGCAAGGCCGCCTTGCGCCCAGTAGCTGGCTGTCTGCGCAAGTGGAGTGGCACTGATCACGGTCACGCTCGCGCCAAGGCTGGCCGCAGTCAGCGCCGCGTAAAGGCCCGCGGCGCCGGCGCCGATGACAACCAGCTCTGTATCGATCCGCTCGCGACCGGGCATCTCTTAGGTACCGTACCCTCCGGTGCAGGGATTGATCTTTCGCAGCGACGCCTCCAGAGGCCATCAGACGGGTCTCCACCCCGAGACCGCTGAGCGGATAGTCGCGATCGAAGCTGAACTCGATCGGCTCGATTGGCTTGGATACGAGCGTCTTGATTCGACGCCCGCCAGTGACGAGATGCTGCTGCGAGCGCATCCTCAAAGCCATCTTGACGCTGTGCGCGCTGCCTGCGCTGACTCGGTTCCTTTCGATACTGACACCGTGGTCGTACCAGCTTCGTGGGACGCCGCGCGCCACGCCGCCGGCGGTGCTGCTGCGCTCGCTGAGGCGCTTTGCACGGGGAGCGCTGAAGTTGGTGCGTCGCTCCATCGCCCGCCAGGGCACCACGCTGAAGCGGCTCGCGCGATGGGCTTCTGCCTCTTCAACAACGTTGCGGTTGCCGCGCTACATGCGATCGAGGGCTGCGGGCTTGATCGTGTTCTCATCCTTGACTGGGATGTGCACCACGGCAACGGCACCGAGGCGATCTTTGCCGAAGATCCGCGCGTCTGTTTCGTCTCGATACATCAGCACCCGTGCTATCCGGGAACCGGCGCCGAAAGCGATCAAGGTTCGGGCGCAGGAACCGGCTTCACGGTCAACTGCCCGCTGCCGCCGGGAAGCGGAGACGGGCTGTTCGTTGGTCTGGTCGAACAACTCGTTGGGCCACTGGTCGAGCTCTATCGCCCCCAATTGATCCTGATCTCGGCTGGGTTCGATGCCCACCGCGACGATCCGTTGGCGCAGTGCGAGGTGAGCGACGGAGGCTACGCGGCGATGGCGCGGGCCGTGCACTCGATCGCTCAGCGGCGCGGCGTGCCGGTTGGGTTGGTGCTCGAGGGCGGTTACAACGTTGACGCTCTCGCTCGCTCGCTGGCGCTGTCTCTGAGTGAGCTTGCCGGGGTGCCAACTGGAGAAGTTTCCAGCGAACCGATCGACCCACGCGCCGCAGAGATCGCAGCGCCGCTGTTGGCGCGTTCGGTCTTCGCCGCCTAAGGTGCTGGCGGCGTCGTCGTCGTTGGCACGACGGTCGGCGGCGCGGGCGTAGTCGGCTCGGGAGTGGTCGGCGCCGGCGTCACTCCTGGGGCGAGCGCCTCGCCTGGCTGAACCGTGATTGTCTGCGTCTGAGTGCGTGTCGGCGGCGGGTCATCGTCGGTGACGGCGACGAAAGCGCCGACGAGAACGCCAAGCGTGACTGCAAGGACGGCGACGACTGCGTAGATCGGGCGGCGCCAGCGCGGGGCCGGGGCGATCACGGTGCGCGCAGGGTCGCCGCAGTTAAGGCACCAATCCTGCTGCGCGTGGAGCCACTCGCCGCAGTGCGGGCACGGGAGCGACCCGTAGGCCCACTCCGGGTTGGCTACTGCGGCCACAGTGAATCAGGCCGCTGGGCCGGCGTCTGGCTGCGGGTTGTAGGGATCGTTGGTCGGCGCGGGCGGCTGCTGGCCGACGTCATAGACGCTGTTGGCGCCAACCGAGCCAAGTCCGGCAACCGAGCGCGGGCCACCGAATGCGAGACCGCAGTGAGGGCAGAAGTGGGCATCACTTCCGTGCAGCGTGCCGCAGCGTGCACAGGCGCTGACGCCCGGGATGAAAAGCTCGACGTAAGGGGTTTGAAGTTGGAGCACCTCTTCGAGGGCGCGAATCTCGCGGTCCAGCGTTTCGATTGCGAGAACCTTCCCTTCAACTAGCGCCTCGTCGCCGCGTTCAAAGCGATGCTGATCAAAGACCAGCCCGCCGAGGTCGCGGTAGCCGAGCTCGCGAACCTGCTTGAGGTAACGCAGGCGACGGCGCAGACGGCCTCGCTCGCGGAAGCCGGGGCGCTGCGGGGCTGCCGCCAGCGGCGCTGCCGGCGCCTCAGCGACTGCTCCGTCGTGCGAGGCGGGCGCGAGCGGCTGATCTGGCTGCGGCTGCGGGTTGATCGGCGGCGGCGGGGTAGGGAACGGCTCGCCGCTGGCAGCGGCCTCAGCCGGAATGATCATCGTCTGCGGCGCAGCCTGCGATGGCGCCGGTGGCAGAATCACGGTTGCGTCGGGGATCTCGTTGCGATTGGCGGCGGCTTGCTGATCAGGCACCGCGGGCACGTCTTCTTGACTGGCCTTTCGGCGGAAGATGCGGTCGCTCAATCCCATGGTGTCGCCTCTACATTCTCCTCGTTGCGCGCAGCGGCCGAGTCTAGCGGGCTGCCTAGGTGCGTTCGCCACGCGGCGAGTAGCCGCTCTGCCATCCGCTTGGCGCTGAACTGGTCGGCCCGCTCGCGTGAAACGATCCGCCGGTTGGCGTCGTCTAGGCTGAGTTCAAGCAGCTCGCTCCATGCATGCTCGTTGTAGGCGAGGCAGTCTGCTCCATCGATCCCGCGCGTTGCTGCATCGTGAACTCCTGTTGGGGCGCAGACGACAGGTACTTCGCACGCGAGCGCTTCGAGCACCGCGAGGCCGAAGCCTTCGCTCTCGGAGGGGACGACGACCGCATTGGCAGCGTTGATCCAAAGCGGAACCTGCTGCGGGTCTACCGAGCCGAGTGTCAGAAGCTTGGCGCCGCAGCGGGCGCCAATCGCCTCTGCGCGGTCGAAACGCTTGCCGGCGCGCGCCGGGTCGGCTGGGAAGAGCAGGTAGCGCCCGTCGGCTTGTAGTCCAAGCTCGGCCCGCGCCTGCCGGCGGTCGATCGGACGAAAGCGGTCGGTGGCGACGCCGCAGGGAAGAACCTCAACCGCGCGCTTTGGGTATCCAGGCACTCTGCTGGCCAGGTCAGGGCTGGCAGCGCCGACTAGGTCGATGAAGGGCAGCGCGGCATGGGTGATCAACCGCGAGCGACGATGGCGTAGGTCGGTGCCATGCAGCGTCAGGCCGTGAACGTCGGCCGGCACTACCAGTGAAGGCCAGGCGGTCAGGCCGAAGTGAGCGTGGACGACGTCGAAGCGTTGCTTGCCGTATTCGCGACGAAGATCACGGGCTGCTGCTGCGTACCCGCCCGGAGCGAAGGCAAAGCATTCGAGGTTCAGCTCTGGATCTTCGAGCGAACGCAGGGCCTCGAGCTGGTCACGGACGAAGCTGCCGAGCTCCGGCCGCTCGGCCGAAGGCCACATGTTGGTGACGATAAGAACACGCATCTGATGCTGATTGTCCACGTAGTGGCGGTGGATCCGCGCAACGCCACCCTGCAGGCTGCCGTTTGTGCCGTCCCCAAACCGTTAGGAGCACCAATGGCTTATCGCCTGCAGGGCCGTATTCACGCCACTTTTCACCGCGCCGCTGTGCGGCTGAGCTCCTCCTCAGGGCAAGGAACAGTCGAGTATGTCGCGCTGATCCTGCTCGTAGCCGGAGTCTTGGCAGGCGTCATCGTGGCCGGAAAGTCGCTCAAGGGCGGTGGGATCGCCCAGACCGTCGTGTCGAAGCTGAAGGAATCGATCGACAGCGTCGGCAGTGCGAAGCCGTAGTCGGGGCGCGCTCAGCCCTATGCTCAGGCAATGGCCACGATTAGGGACCCGCGCGAGCGGCCGATTGCCGTCTTCGACTCTGGAGTCGGCGGCCTCACAGTGCTTCACGAACTGCTCGTCAACCTGCCTGCTGAGGATTACATCTACCTCGGCGATACGGCCCGTTTCCCTTACGGGGAGAGAACGCCAGACGAGCTTGCCAACTTCAGTTTGGAGATCGCCGAAGAGCTGCTGGCGCGTAACGCAAAGCTGCTCGTGGTTGCCTGCAACTCGGCGACTTCGGCGGCGCTGCCGGTGCTGCAGCAGCGAATGCGCCAGACGACGCTCGGCGTCGAGGTGCTCGGCGTCGTCCGCCCCGAGGCGATCCAAGCTGTCGCGACAACCAATAATGGACGGATCGGCCTGCTTGCGACCAACGCAACAGTCGCCAGCGGTGCCTACGACGAAGCGATCCGCGTCGCCGATCCACACGTAACCTTGGTCTCAGTTGCGGCGCAGGAACTGGCGCCGCTGATTCAATCCGGTTCCACCTTCGACGACAGGGTCGTCGATCTAGTTCGCGGCTACATCGAGCCGCTCCGCGAGGCTCGCGTTGACACCGTGATTCTAGGCTGTACCCATTACCCGCTGCTCAGTCCGATTCTGCAGCGGATGCTCGGCCGAGATGTCCGGATCGTCACCTCGGGTGTGGCACTTGCGCGCCAGGTCGAGCACGTGCTCGGTGCGCGCGACCTAGCCAATCCCGATCGGTCGGAAGGCAGCTACCGCTTCCTCTCGACCGGCGACCCCGAAGCATTCGCGGCGATCGGCACACGTTTTCTGCAGCTCCCGCTCGGCCCGGTCGAGCAGGTAACCCTTCACGAAGGAGTGATCGCATGAGCAACTACGAACGCCCTGATGGCCGCAGCGCGGACGAGCTTCGACCGGTCACAATCGAGCCAGGCTTCGTAAGCACCGCGACCGGTTCGGCGCTGATCAGCTGCGGCGGAACCCGCGTCATCTGCACAGCGTCGATTGAGGAGGGTGTGCCCCGCTGGCGTGCCGGCAAGGGGCTCGGCTGGCTGACGGCGGAATACGGAATGCTTCCGGCCTCAACCGGGGAGCGCAAGCCGCGCGACATCAACAAGGGGCGGCTCGACGGGCGCACGGTTGAGATCCAACGGCTGATCGGGCGCTCTGTCCGCGGAGTGATCGATTACGAAGCACTGGGCGAGATGACGATCAACCTCGACTGCGACGTTCTCGAGGCCGACGGAGGCACGCGCTGCGCGTCGATCACCGGTGCTTACGTAGCGCTGGCGTTGGGCGTTCAACGGCTCGTCGCCGAGGGCAGGCTTGCAAGCATTCCCCTAAGCGGTGAGGTCGCTGCGGTCTCCTGCGGGATAGTCGGCGAAACGCCGCTGCTGGACCTCAACTACATCGAAGATTCCGGTGCCGAGGTCGATGCCAATGTCGTGATGACAGGCGACGGTGGACTGATCGAGGTTCAGGCGACAGCGGAGAAGACCGCTCTGCAGCGGACTCATCTGGATGATCTCCTAGTGCTTGCTGCCGGCGGGATTGAGCAGCTGCGGGCGGCTCAGGACGTCGCAATCGCGGCCGGCAGCCGCTGAGGTCGATGCGCCTTACGCTCGCCACCCACAACGAGCACAAAGTGAGCGAGTTTGCGCGGCTGCTTAGCGCTTACGAGATCGTCGGGCTGCCAGCCGGGAGCGCGGCGCCGACCGAAGACGGCGACAGCTTTGCCGCCAACGCGCTGATCAAGGCTCGCGCGGGCGCCGCGATCAGCGGTGGGCCGACGATTGCCGACGACTCCGGCATCTGTGTCGAATCACTCGGAGGTGCGCCTGGAATTCTTTCCGCCCGCTGGGCTGGCGAGCAGTGCGATGATGCCGCGAACCTGCAGCTGCTGATCGATAAGACCGAGCCGGGCGATCGCCTTGAATACGTCTGCGTGATCGCTTACTGCGACCCGCGCAACAACACTGAAACCACGGTCGAAGGTCGCTGCAATGGGATCCGCGCCGCTGAGCCGCGAGGCAGCGGAGGCTTCGGATACGACCCGGCCTTCGAGCCGATCGACGCCCCGGGGCGCACGATGGCAGAGCTGACCGGCGACGAGAAAGATCTCATTAGTCACCGCGGAAACGCGGTGCGCGAATTGAGCCTGTTGCTGGGCCGCCAATGAGTACCGAGGTCGACAGCTCAGTAACGCCGCAGCAACGCACGGCGCTGTCCTCCGTTGCGGCCGCCGGCTTCCTCGTTGTCCTCAAGCTGGGTGCCGGCTTGGCCAGTGGTTCGCTCGGCCTCCTGGCAGAAGCTGCCCACTCGGCGACCGATTTTGGCTCCGCCGTTCTGACTTTCTTTGCAATCCGCGTCTCCGACAGGCCGGCCGACAGCAGCCACACCTACGGGCACCGCAAGGCGGAGCATCTCGCGGCGCTGGCTGAGGGCGCCTTCTTGATCGTCGTCAGCGGCGTGATCATCTTCGAGTCGGTTTCCCGAATAGCGAGCTCAGAGTCGCACCCGGTTGAAACCGGTTGGTGGGTCTTCGCCGTAATCGCCGTCGTGCTGGTCGTAGACAGCGTCCGCACGGTGGTGTCCTGGCGGGGAGCGCGCGCCTTTTCAAGTGCGGCTCTCGGCGCAAACGCGCTTCACTTCGCTTCCGATTTTGCGGGCACGCTGGCCGTACTTGTTGGCCTCTTGATGGTGCGCTCCGGGGTCGCCGACGCAGACTCGATCGCGGCGCTGATCGTCGCCGTGCTCGTCATCGGTGCCGCTGTCACGCTGATCCGCAGCAACGTTGGCTCGCTGATGGATCAGGCACCGGTAGGGCTCGTCAAAATCGCGCAGGAGGCGATCGAGAGCGTCGAGCCGCCTGTCGAAATTCGCCGCCTGCGAGTCCGTGAGGCTGGGGGCACGACCTTCGTTGACGGGGTGCTCGAGGTTGAAGCGGACGCACCGGTCCAACAAGGGCATGACCTGGCAGACCGCGTTGAAGCGGCGCTGCACGAACGGATTGCCGGCAGCGACATCACGATTCACATCGAACCGCGCGAAGGAGCGGAGCTGCGCGAGCGGGTAACCGGCGCTGCGCTCTCGGCCCACGAAGTGCGCGAAGTTCACAACGTGCGGATTGTCAGCATCGACGGCCGCTCCGATCTCAGCCTGCACGTCAAGCTGCCGGCCGGCCAATCGCTCGCCGAAGCTCACGCCGCGATCGACGGTGTAGAGGAGGCGATCCGTTCGGCCGCGCCCGAGGTTGACGCCGTTCACGTTCACATCGAGCCGCTGGAGCCCTCGTTGCAGGCGCCGATAGAGGCCAGCGAGGAATCGGCGGAGCTGCACCGCGAAGTTGCACGAATAGTTTTCGAACTGACGGGCCGCGAGCCACTCGAGCTACGCGTTCATCGCGAGCCGCGTGGCATCGTGGCGCTTGTCACCGTGGCCCTGGACGGCGGGCAGACGCTGGCAGAGGCTCACGCGGCCGCGACTACGATCGAGGCCGCTATCCGCGAACACGACGGCGAAATCGTCGACGTTGTCGTCCACACCGAACCGGCTGCGCCGGTCAAGTCAGGTTGATCGCGGCAGCAACACCGACTGCCAGCGACAGTGCTGCGTAGCCCTGGTATCCGGCGATCATCAAGATGGCGACGCCGATCACACAGATCAGAACGACAATTCCCCAACTGATTCGAGCCAGCGGCATTCGGCAATCCTGCCAGTTCGATCCGACGGTCCCGCTGCGCTAGGCACCGTCCAATTGCGTTGCTAGCTTCAAACTGTGTCGACTCTAAGCAGCAGCAGCGGTTTCGGGGCGCGGCTGTCAGCGGCAGTTGAGCAGCGGCAATCGCAGATCGTGCTTGGGCTTGACCCCGACCCCTCGCGGCTCTGGCCGCAGGCCACGGCGACGGGGGAGAGCGTGGCCGATCAAGCTGCAAGCGCGGTTGAGGCGCACTGCTGCGCGCTAATCGACGCCGCCGGACCGGCATGCGTCGCCGTCAAGCCGCAGCTCGCGTGCTTCGAACGGCTCGGCGCTCCCGGGCGTGAGGCACTGGGCTCAGTTGTCGGCTATGCCAAGGCGGCAGGACTGTTGGTGCTCGCCGACGGGAAGCGCGGCGACATCGACGTGAGTGCTGCTGCCTACAGCGAGTCGCTGACGGGCTCGACCGATACGCCGTTTGGGCCGGTCGCCGGATTGGGCGCCGATGCTTTCACGGCGAACCCTTATATGGGGATCGACACGCTGAACGCGCTGATCGGGGGTGCCCGTGCGAACAACGCTGGCGTCTTTGTTCTGGTGCGAACTTCCAATCCTGGCGCAGCCGATTTCGAAGACTTGGAGTTGGCCGACGGCGGCACGCTCTGGGAGCGCGTGGCGCAGGCCGTCGATCAGTTGGGCAGCGACGGCGAGCTCTCCGACGTTGGCGCGGTCGTCGGTGCGACGGCGCCGCAGCACGTTGCGCGGATGCGCGAGCTAATGCCGCGGACGATCTTTCTGCTGCCAGGTATCGGTGCGCAGGGCGGCAAGGTGGAGAATCTTGCGCCGGCTTTCGCGCCTGGCCGTGCAGGCGGGCTTGTCAGCGCTTCGCGCTCGATCGTGTTCGCGTTTGAAGAGCATGGCGGCGCCCCTGCCGACGCGGCTCGCGCGCAGGCTGAATCGCTGCGGGATTCTGCTTGGGCGCTCGGCGCAGAAGGCTGAGCGCTGCAACTTTGCGCCCGGTAACGCCAATCGCTGGAGTTGCTGCCAAGCGCCCGTATCCTTCAGATCAAGATGGCGTCGAAATCTCAACCCTCCCGTTGGTTGGCTCCGCTCGCACTGCTTCTCGCGGCTCTCGTCACGGTGCTGATTCTTGCCAGCGGCGGCGGCTCATCGTCTGGCAGCGCGGACCCCGCTCCGACGAACGCTTCGACGACAAAGACCGCTGTCAAGACGACCGGAGCGCGCTTCTACACGGTGCGCAGCGGCGACACTCTGACGGCGATCTCAATAGAGACCGGAGTACCGGTCGAAACTCTCCAGCAGCTAAACCCCGGGCTCGACACACAGGCGCTTCAACCAGGCCAGCGGCTCCGTCTGAGGTCGTGACCGGTTTGATTCGCGTGGGCGCGCTTTTGGCGTTGCTCATGCTCGCGCCTGCGGCCGCCGCCGAGGCGCAGGGTCGGCCATCGCTGTCGGCTCCTTCGGCAATCCTGATTGAGCCATCGAGCGGCGAGATCATCTACGCGCGCAACCCTTACAAGCGCCGCGAGATCGCATCGACGACGAAGATGATGACGGCGCTGCTGCTGCTCGAGCGACGCTCGCTTAGGCACCGGGTCAGGGTTGCCAACTACAGCCCCGGCGCCGGCGAGTCGACGGCGGGTCTGATCCCCGGAGAGCGACTGACGAGCGCTGACATGTTGCGCGCGCTGCTGCTCGCGAGCGCCAACGAAGCGGCCGTTTCGATCGCGATCGATGTCGGCGGCTCGCAGCGCGGCTTCGTGCGGATGATGAACGCGCGCGCAAAACGTGCAGGAATGAGTCGAACGCGCTTCTCCAATCCCGACGGGCTCGATGGCCGCGGCAACTATTCGACCGCTCGCGATCTCGCCACGCTCGGCACGCTGCTGAGGGAGGACCGGTTCGCGCGCCAGCTCGTTGACCGCTCGCAGGCCAAGCTGCGCAGTGGTTATCGCAGCCGCACCGTCTACAACCGCAACACGTTAATTGGCTCGGTTCCGTGGATGAACGGGATCAAAACCGGTCACACCGCCGGCGCCGGATACCTGTTGGTTGGCGGCGCCAGCCGCAACGGTGCTGAGCTGATCAGCGTCGTGATGGGCGAGCCGAGCGAAGCGGCGCGCAACGCCGACACACTGAAGCTGATGCGCTA
>CAJBIG010000243.1 GCA_903953065.1 uncultured Solirubrobacterales bacterium | reverse complement strand
GGCTCGCCAAACTCTTCGAGAACTGCTGCGCGAATCTTCATCCGCGCATCTTATGCGCTGCGCTAAATCGTGTTTGACGAAAGCAGCAGCGCGGCGATCGAGATCGGCATGCCGAAGTCCCAGATCAAGATCATCGTGTTGTTCGGCGCGTAGTTCTTGTCGCGAATTATCTCGACAAGGTGGTTGATGCCAGCGAGCAGGAGGAAGGTGAAGATCGGCAGCGCGATCGCAATCCAAGCCTCCTTGCCGTGCTGGCTGGCGTAGAGGCTGCCGAGGCCAAGGCCTAGCGAAACGAAACCGATCTCATACTGAAAGCCGTTCGTGACCCAGCCGATCGATTCGGCCATCTTCTTGGCGAAGATGGTGTGCATAAACGATGAGGCGAGGAATACCCAGCCGGCCATGTAGAGCATCCAGCGCAGGTAGGTGACGTCGGTCAGCTCACCGGAGACGTAGCCGGGAGGGGTTGAACCGGCAAGCGCAAAGATCCACGCGAGCACGAAGAGGCCGGGCAGAATGAAGCTGGATACTTTTCCCATGGCGAAGAAGTTCGCGCTGCGCGCGCGGGTTCCTCCCCTAGCGGTAGGCGCGAAACACCTCCCAGCGCCCGTAACTACTCAGTTTTTTCAGCTTTTGCTCGGGGCCGAAAGCCGGCTTTGGCCCGGCAACGCGGGCCGGCGCAACGAAGACGATTGCCGGCGGCTGCCAATTCGGCTTCGACTCGGTCGAAGCCCAGGTTCCCTGAACATCGCGTAACGGGAGATTCAGCTTCCATGCCAGCCCCGTCTGCTCGTAGGGGTTGATCGCTGGCTTGCCGACAGCGACGATCGCGTCGCGCCCTCCGGCGGCGCTGATCGCGCCGCTCAGTTGGTCGGACTGCTCGGCGTCGAGGCGGGCAACGCTTAGTAGCCGAGCATCGGTACGAAGAACGAAGATGCCAAAACCGAGAAAGAGCAGCGCGATCGCAGCGGTCGCGGCGTACTTGACCGTCCGCGCCGAAGCGGCAGCGATCAGCCAGCCAGCTCCCACGCCCGCGAGCACGCAGCTCAGCGCCGCCGGACCGGCAAGGTAGCGGCGCGCGCCGGTGAAGCCGAGCTGCGCCATCACGGCGACAACGGCAACCCAGCCGATCACGACCAGGGCCAGCAAGATCACTTCGCGGTTGCGCCTGCGCCAAGCAAGGACCAGAGCGGCCAGAGCGAGAAGCAATACAGGCGCGATCACCGAGTCCCCAAGCCGGCTGAAAACCTCCAGCGCAGGTATAGCTGCGCGCGCAGCGCTCGTCGGAGTCTGCCCCTGCGCTGTAGCTGCGCCCTGCGCTAGGCCCCCGGAGCCAGCCCAATCGAAGATCACCCAGACCAGCGGAGGCACAACCACCAGCGCCGCAATCAGGCCACGCCGACGGCCGAGGTGGTGCGCGCACCAGAGGCCGTAGATCAGCGCCACCAACCAAAGCTCGGGGCGAATCAGCCCCGCGAGCGCCAAGAGCGACAGCGCCGTCAGCCGGCGGTCGCGCAGGTGCAGCAGCACTGCGCCGAGCACGAACGCGACGAGCAGCGGTTCCGACGATCCATAGAGCGCCGTGCGTGGAAGGTCGGTGCTGACGAGCAGACCGAAGGCGGCGACGGCGAACGCTGCGGCCGCGGCGGGAGTGCCCGCGAGACGGGCAGCGCAGCGACCGGCGAGCCAGATTGCGTATAGCGCAGCGCCGCGAACCAGCGCCAGCCACAGAAACGGCGCCAGCCCGTCGATCCAGGCAAATGGCGCGCTGACGAGCACCGGTAGAGGCTTCCAAGATGGGCCGCCGGTCGTGTCGAGCGAGAGCTCGGTTAGCTCGCGCGCCCAAACCATCCAAGCCCAAGCGTCGTATCCGAGCGCCGGGGCGAGCAGGACGGTCGCTGCCCCTATCAGCAGGCAGCAGGCAATCACGATCCGCTCGTCAGGCCTGGCCACAGCGCCGAGAGTAACGACGGGCGCCTTGGGGAAGCGCCGCCGCATCGTCCCGGGCATCGCTCCCGTTAGCGTTCGAATGTGACCACTGGACTAACGTAGTAAGCAGTGCAAGCGGCAGTCGAGCGAGAAATCGAGCACATCGACCTCCCGATCGAGGGCATGAGCTGCGCCTCGTGCGCAGCGCTGGTTGAGAAGAAGCTTGGCGAGACCGACGGAGTGAGCGTGGCGACTGTCAACTTCGCGACCGGCAAGGCTGCGGTCGACTTCGATCCCGAAGCGACGACGATGGAATCGTTGGCGCAAGCCGTTGAGCGCGCCGGCTACGCGGTCGCGATGCCGGCCCCTCAGCAGGGCCACGCCAATGACGAAGATCACACTGGCCACAACCACATCGCCCACTCCGAGCCGAACCTCGGGCTCCGGCTCGCCGTAAGCGCCGCGCTTACCGTGCCGATCGCACTGATCTCGGCGGTAATGGCGTTCCACTTCTCCGGATGGGAATTGGTCGCCGGGGCGCTCACGCTGCCCGTCGTCCTGTGGGGCGGGTGGACCTTCCACGTGACCGCGCTCAAGGCGGCACGCCACGGCCACGCCAACATGGACACGCTGATCTCGATCGGGACGCTCGCCGCCCTGATCTGGTCGGTTGTCGCCGTCCTCGACGGCGGCGCGGACCTCTACTTCGAGACCGCCGCGGTCGTGACGACCTTCGTTCTGGGCGGGCGCTTCCTTGAGGCAAGAGGCAAGAGGCGGGCCGGATCGGCTCTCAAAGCGCTCCTCGAGCTCGGCGCGCGCGATGCGACACTGATCGACGCCGACGGGCGTGAACGCCTGATTCCCGCTGAGGAGCTTCAGGTTGACGACCGCTTTGTTGTGCGCCCAGGCGAGAAGATCGCCACCGACGGCACGGTCGAGGACGGCCGCTCCAGCATCGACGAGAGCATGCTCACCGGCGAGTCGCTGCCGGTGACCGCCGGTCCGGGCGACCACGTGGCCGGCGCCACGGTGAATCTCTCGGGTCGGCTCGTCGTGCAGGCGACGCGGATCGGCGCCGACACCGAGGTCGCCCAGATCGCGCGGCTCGTCGAGGCGGCTCAGACGGGTAAGGCGCCGGTCCAAAGGCTCGCCGACCGGATCTCGGCGATCTTTGTCCCGGTCGTGATCGTCATCGCG
>CAJBIG010000242.1 GCA_903953065.1 uncultured Solirubrobacterales bacterium | reverse complement strand
GCGGGGTACAGATCTTAGTGCGGATCTACAACCGCACCAGCCCGCTGACATGGGCGCAGGACGTCGAGTTTCGAACCTTTGGCTACCTCTATCAGTCGGCGCGCTCGATCTGGGGCGGCGCGCTGATGGGCGGCAATGGCCAGATGAACCGCTTGACGGCGCTCGAAGCGATAGCGACCGACGAAGGCCCGTGGAAGAACACGGCGACTGAAGACCTCGACCTTGGCCTGCGCCTGCTGCTGGCAGGCTGGCGCAACGTGCACGAACTGGGGACCAACGTCCGTCAGCAAGGCCTCAACTCGTTCAGACAACTGCTTAGGCAGCGCATTCGCTGGTCGCTCGGCAACCTCCAAGCAACACGACTCTCGCGCTCTCTCTGGCTCGGCCAATTTTCGCGCGGAACCCGGATTGAAGCGCTCGCCTTTCTCTATATGCCGATGCTCCAAGGAATTACCGGGACCGCTTTCATCGGCTCGATCTACCTGCTGATAAGCGGGATCGCGTCCTATATTCCCTCGGGAACGGCAGCTGAGCTGCTGCTCGTGATCATTGTCGTCTACGTGCTCGGCATCGGTGGCACGATGATGGGCTGCATCGCGGCGGCACGCGGCGAGGGCCCAACCGGGTATCTGCGAGCGTTCTTCACCGCTAACGCCTACGCCGTCTACACGTGGCTGCTCTGGCCCGCGCTTTTCGTCTCAAGCTTTAGATTTCTGACCGGCCGAGTCGGCTGGCAAAAAACCGAGCGCGAACCGCTCCCGATCATTACGGACGCCGACTCGGCGGCGCATGGCACGACTATCGAGGATGAATCGAATGATCCTCAGCGGTCGAGCCGATACCGACCAGACATTCAAGGATTGCGCGCGATTGCGATTCTTCTCGTTCTATTCGACCATCTTGGCGTTTCCGGGTTCTCCGGCGGGTTCATCGGGGTTGACATCTTCTTCGTCATTTCCGGCTACCTGATCACACGACTGCTAATCACCGAGTATCGAGCTAGTCGCGACGGCAAGGTGGCGCTTGCTAGTGGAACTATCTCGATTTCATCCTTCTACAAGCGTCGCGCTCGGAGGATCCTGCCCGCGGCAGTGTTCGTAATCGCGGTTGTTCTTGTCGGCGGCAAATTCTCGTTTAACGCGGTTCGTTTCGAACAACTCCAGGTCGATGCCTTCTGGGCGGCACTCTTCGCCGCCAACTTCCAGCTGATGGCGCAGGCCAGCGACTACTTCGCTGCGGGCAATTTGATCTCGCCGCTGCGCAACTACTGGTCACTGGCAGTTGAGGAACAGTTCTATCTCGTCTGGCCGGCGCTGTTCCTCTTGATCGGCCGATTCTCATTTACTCGGGATTCGATGCGAGCCGGAGCGTGGCAGACGAGGATCCTTGTCGCGGTCGCTCTGGTTGGGATTGCGTCGCTAGCCTGGTCTGTACACGCAACCGCTGAGAACCCATTTCCAGCGTTCTTCTCACCCTTTACGCGCAGTTGGGAGTTGGCGCTCGGCGCCGCGATAGCTCTCTCATTACGGCTGCGCGACGGTGTCGGAGCGGGCGCTTCAACTGTCGCGGCGCTCACCGGTACAGCGCTAATCGTCATCAGTCTCGTCGTGATCAATCCGCAGACGCCGTTCCCGGGCCTAATCGCGCTGCTACCAACAACGGCAGCGGCGCTGCTGATAGTCGCCGGAATCAACGCCGAACAAAAGACCGTCGTCGCTACCGTGCTGGCAGCGAGACCGATGCAGTTTTTCGGACGTGTCAGCTACTCGCTCTATCTTTGGCATTGGCCAATCATCATCTTTGCGGCCGCGCTAGTGCCGCTCTCTGCACTCGACGGCGGGCTCAGAATCGCGGTGTTGTTCGCGTTGTCGGTCACCGCAGGCTGGGCTAGCTACAGGCTGATTGAACAGCCGTTTCGGATCCATCAGAGTGAGGCCCGTTCAACCGACGAGTCTGCACCGCCGGAGGGTGCGCAGCGACCTCAGTTACGGCGTGCTGGATTCGCAGCGGCAGCTGCTTTGCCATTGCTAGCAATCGCGTTGTTCGCACGACCTACCCTGCCTGCCGGCCCGATCTTCGGCGTTGGTACCGCCAGCGCAATCGATGTAGCAGGCGATCCTGGAGCACAGAGCATCGTCGCCGCGCGCTGGGAGGCTCTTCTGAGTAGGTCGGCGGCGCAGCAGCGAGCCAGCGTTAGCGAAGTTGCGCAGGCTGGGCGAGCGGCCAGCCAGACCCCGAACTTCAGCTGTCACGACATTGTCGATGACGCCGACTTGCGACGCTGCCGAGCCAGAGGGACGAGCCGCACGACGGTGCGTGCGAACCGCTCGATCAAAAGCGTTGCGCTGATAGGCGATTCTTATGCTGCGCAGTATCGCGTTGGCATCCTTGCTGCGCTGCCCGCCACAACAACACTTACCCAGTTGACTCTCAGCGCCTGCAGCTCTGCCGTTGCGGCGGACGACGAAGCTAAGAACAGCAACGGCGACTCCTGCGCTGATCACGCTCGCTTCGTGAGACAGAGGCTTCGTCGGCTGCATCCCGACCTATTAATCTTCTCGACTACAGCAGAGGAATCGAGCGCCTCGATCAGGCGTCTATTTCAGGAGCTACGTTCGAGCGCGGAAGGGAGCTTGTGGATTGGCTTCGCTCCGTCGACGCCGACCTTCGCTAGCTGCTTACAAACAGGGAGCGAGATCGCGCAGTGCAACGGGCCTGTCGATCGTGAGCTCGAAAGGAACGATGAGTACATCGCCCTGGCGCGATCCTCTGCTGTCGACTACCTCGACCTAGCCGCGGTCTTCTGCATTCGCGGCGTCTGCCCGGCGTTCATTGGAGGTCAGGTAGTGCGGACAGACGGGCGCCACTTAACGCGCCAATTCTTGCCGAAGCTCAATCGGTTCCTGCGGGATTCGGTCGCCGATGCTAAGTAGCACTGCGGCCCGAGTATCTTTTCTCGCGATGGAAATTTCACGGATCGATACTGCTCAAGGGTTCGTCACCGACGACGGTTCGACAATTCACGAACTTGCAGGACGCGTCAGCTTGCCCACTGTGAAACAAAGCCTCGCGCAGGCGACGCTCGAGATCGGCGGCGAAACGACCGAGCACTTCCACATCGAGG
>CAJBIG010000241.1 GCA_903953065.1 uncultured Solirubrobacterales bacterium | reverse complement strand
TGACGCCTATCACAAGGCTTGGAAGCTGCTGCCAGCTTCCGTCAAGCAGATCGTCGTGATCCGCGACAACCCCCGTGGCGGGGTCGAGTACTACAAGTGCATCGAGAACGCTCAATCGCGGCACGTTCCTCTCGGCCCTGCCTGCGCTTCGCCTCGCAAGGAAGTCTTGCCTGCCGATTACGCTGCTCGCGCAGCATCCACTGAGGTCGGACGCAAGGCGCGCGTTGTCGACCTCAGCTCCACTTACTGCCGTGGCAAATTCTGCTTCCCGGTAATTGGCGGGGCACTTGTATATGGCGAGAACAGCCACCTAACTCCTACGTTCAATCGGACTCTGATGCCAGCATTTCTCGCTGAGCTGGACAAGGGTGGCCCTATCGAATAATGCGAGTATTACGAGCGCCAGTACGGCAGCTCGCGGGGCTAACGCTCGCTCTCGTCAGTCTCAAGCGGCTCGTCTAGTGAACCGCGAGCTGCTGCGCGACGGACTGCAGCGGCGCCAGGTCAACGCCGATACCGCTCGCGAATGGGAATGCGAGGGCAACCACGACTGTGATCGACAACGCCGGTATCACGCACCACACCAGCATCAAAACTGGATGACGTGCGCTAACCGTGGAGACACCCATCACGCCGGCGACGAGTACCCCCGTGACTAGCAGCAGTACTGCCAGCAGATCCGGCAATGTGCGTTGGGCAACGGCCGACACGGCAGCCGCCGTAGAGCCCAGGTTGGCGGCCGCGCTGACGAGGCTTGAGACCTCCGCCTTGGGCGCCTTAGGACCAAACGCGTAGATGTGGAGCGCGTCTTGGAAACGGTCGAGCGGTATCGCCGACGGAAGATTGCTTGGTTCACCGCGGGCGAGGTAATCGGTGTTCTCGTAGGCCGCCGTCGTTGCGTAGAGCCTGAGCTTCTCCCTAAGAATTGCCGACTCTTCCTTGTCGGGAATATTGTTGATGCTCCAGTTCATCTGCTGAATCGCCGATGACTGCTGCTCAACGGCAGCCTGCCCGGCAGCCACGGCTCCCCAGGTCACGGTGATCGCGAAGCCCACGAAGAAGGCAAAGGTTGCCGCCAGCCCAGTGAGCAGGCGGGTTGCTTCGTTGGCGAGCTCTTCACGGCTGCTATCTCCGCAGCGGCTCGTTACGACAGCGCGCACTACGAGGGTGACCGCTACAAAAAAGGCCAACAGCAGCACCGCTACAACCCAGATTGGCACCGAGATGAAGAGGTCTCTCACGGCGAGAAAGCTACCAGCAGCTCAGCACAGCTCGTCTTGAACGCTGAATCTCACCGATCCGGTCGGGCGACTACCGCGAGAATTACGAGCGCCAGTAAGGCAGCTCGCTGGGCTAGCCACCGGTTGTGGCTGGGGCTCTTCGCCGGTCGCCACGCCGAGGCGTGAAAGCGGCCTACCGAGCTACTCGGCGGCAGTTGCTGCGAGCCCGGCGAGGATCACGGCCATGATCATGTTCTCAAGCGTCTCGCGATCGCCGATCGCCTCGGT
>CAJBIG010000240.1 GCA_903953065.1 uncultured Solirubrobacterales bacterium | reverse complement strand
TTGAAGACGCGGGTGTGAACCTTCACGACGCCGCGGTCGGGCTTGCTCTTCGATTCCTTCTTCTCCAAAACCTCTGTTTCGCAGAACAGCGTGTCACCGTGGAAGACCGGATTGGGGTGGCTTAGCTCCTCGGTCGCGAGGTTCGCGATCGCCTTGCCGGAGACGTCGCTGACGCTCATTCCAAGCGCCAACGAATAGACCAGCGGGCCCACAACGACGTTGCGCTTCTGCTGCGACCCTGCGGCGTAAACGTCGTTGAGGTGCAGCGGGTGGTGGTTCATCGTGATCAAGCAGAAGAGATGGTCGTCCGACTCGGTCACGGTCTTGGCCGGCCAATGCTTATAGACGTCACCTACCTCAAACTCTTCGAGGTAGCGCCCGTATGGGTGGGCACCGGAGCTCTCGCGCTCGCGTTGATCGGTAGTGAAGCCGGGTTCTGACATGCGGTTCGTCCATCTCCTGCGTCGCGGTTGACAATTCGTTCCAAGGGAGCCTGCCATACGAGCGAACAATTCGGCGCGACGTCTAATAACGTGGTTGCCATGAGACACCCAAGAGACTTCTTCAAGCCGCTCGCGATGGGCGCGCCCGACCCTGTAATGGAGATCCCGTTCACCCCTTCGCGGATGATCCACTTCTTCGATCCCAGCAACGAGAAGATGGCGGCGAAGCTCCCGGACATCGCCAAGCGGACCGACATTCTGCTCGGCAACCTTGAGGATGCGGTCGCCGTCGAGAAGAAGGAACCTGCCCGCGCCGGTCTCGTCAACGTCGGCAAGACGATCGATCTTGGCTCAACCCAGCTTTGGGTTCGAATCAACTCGCTTGAGTCGCCGTGGGTGCTTGACGACATCACGACGCTCGTCACCGAAATTGGCGACAAGCTCGACGTGATCATGGTGCCGAAGGTTGAGGGCGCCTGGGACATCCACTACGTCGACCGCCTGCTCGCCCAGCTTGAAGCGAAGGCTGGAATAAAGCGGCCAATTCTTGTCCACGCCCTGCTTGAGACCGCTCTTGGCGTGGCGAACGTCGAAGAGATCGCTTACGCCAGCCCACGGATGCAAGGAATGAGCTTCGGCCCGGCCGACCTCGCCGCCTCGCGGCGTATGAAGACGACCCGCGTCGGTGGTGGCCACCCCGGCTACCGCGTGATTGAGGATCCGCAGACCGATGATCCGGATGAGCAGCGCCCAAGCGCCCAGCAGGACCTTTGGCACTACTCGATCGCTCGAATGGTCGACGCCTGCGCCAGCGCCGGCATCCTCCCCTTCTACGGCCCATTCGGTGACATCAAGGACGTCGTCGGCTGCGAAGCGCAGTTCCGCTCTGCCTTCCTGATGGGCTGCGTCGGCGCTTGGTCACTGCACCCGGTGCAGATCGACATCGCAAAGAAGGTCTTCTCTCCAGATCCAGACGAAGTGAAGTTCGCGCTGAAGGTGATCGAAGCGATCCCCGACGGGCGCGGCGTTCACATGATCGACGGCAAGATGCAGGACGACGCCACCTGGAAGCAGTGCAAGGTCATGGTTGACTTGGCACGGATGGTGTCGGCCGATGATCCGGAACTCGCAGCTTCATACGGGCTGTAAAGAGCGCCAGCAACATCGTGAAGGCGGCGACGGCGAAGAGCATCGTCCCGCCCTGCCACTTGAAGAATAGGCCGGCAACGACTGCTCCAAGCGCGTAAGCAGCGACGACGCCGAAGCCGAGCGCAACGATCCGCAGCGGGCGCTCGGTTGGAATAGCCGCCGAACGGGCCGAGCTGGCGACGGCGCCAACGCCGCGCGCAACAAGGTCGAGTGTGCCGTCGGTCAGCAGCCCGGTAACGAATGTCGTCCTAATCGCCCAAGCGCCAACCTTCTGCAGCGCACAGGTCTGGATCCCCATCGCCATTGCGAGCGCGGCGCCGGCCAGCAGCTCGGCTGTGCCGCCGGAAAGCCTGCCGCCGGCAATCTCGATGATCAGCGCGCCGAGCGCAATCAGCAGCGCCTCGGCTGCCAGCACCGCGGTCAGTATCCGCTTGACGCCGCTGCGCGTGAGCCTCTCGATCAGCAGCGCGGCGGCGGCTATGCCAATGATGAAGGCGGCGATCGCGATCAAATATTCGAGCGTCGCGAAGCCGTCGCCGCGGGCTATTGCCAGCCCGAGCAGCACCGTGTTGCCGGTCTGATTGGCAACGAAGAGGCCGTCGAGCGAGAGGTAGGCGAGCCCGTCACAGGCACCGGCAACCATCGCCAGCCCAACGGCGACGGCTATTAGCTTGCGCCCCTCGTCGATCCCGGCTGACACGGCCGCAGCGTAGCCGCTAGAGTCCGGCGCCGCCAATGCGCTTTTACGAATATGAGGCCCGCGAGATCGTTCGCCGCGCCGGAATCCCAGTCACCGAGTTCGGTTTCGCGACTACTCCGGAGGAGGCGAAGGCGGCCGCCGAGAAGATCGACGGCCCGAGTGTCGTCAAGAGCCAAGTCCTCAGCGGCGGCCGGATGAAGGCCGGCGGCGTGCAGTTCGCCGACACGCCCGACGAGGCCGCAGCCCACACCGTCGACGTTTTGAAGATCGAAATCGGCGGCCAGATGCCTCGCGGCGTGCTCGTTGATACAAAGGCCGAGGTTGAGCAGGAGTACTACGCCGGCGTCGTCTGGGACGGCACCGCAAAGCAGCCGGTGATCATCTTCAGCCCTGTCGGCGGTATTGACATCGAGCAGGTAGCCGAGGAGCAGCCCGACAAGGTCGGACGCCGCCACATCTCAAACCTGCGCCCCCTGACCGGCTTTGAAGCCAAGGAAGTAATCGCCTCAACCGGCGTCACAGGTTCGGAGCTCAACAAGCTGGTTCCGATCGTCACGAAGCTCGCTCAGCTCTTCATCGACAACGACATGACGTTGGCTGAGATCAACCCGATCGGCCGCCTCGCCGACGGCTCGTTCATTGCGCTCGACGCGCACATGGACATGGAGAACGAAGCCCGCGGCCGCCACAAGAAGCTGCTCGCCGAGCTTGGCGTTGGCGACGACGAAACGCGCGAGGCGCGTGAACCGACGGCCTTCGAGCTGGCTGGCGAAGCTGTCGACAGCGAGGACCACCGCGGCGTTGCCGGCAACGTAACCGAGTTCGACGGCAACCTCGGCCTTGTAATTGGCGCCGGCGGCGGCTCACTGACGCTCTTTGATGCAGTCCGCGCCCACGGCGGCAAGCCCGCCAACTACTGCGAGATCGGCGGCAACCCGTCGGTTTCAAAGACCTGCGGCCTTGCCAAGCTGGTTCTGCAGAAGCCAGGCGTTGACAAGATCGCCGTGATGATGTCGATCGTCTCCAATACGCGCGTTGACATCGTTGCCCGCGGCGTGATCAAGGCCTGTCTTGAGCTGGGCATGGATCCTTCCGAGAAGATCGCGATCTTCCGCATCCCTGGGGCTTGGGAGGACGAAGGCTTCAAGATTCTTGACGCTTACGGCGTTGAGTACGCAGACCGTTCGGTTTCAATGCACGAGGCCGCGAAGCGCGCCGTCGAGAAGATCGGGGCGGGATCATGAGCATCCTCGTAGGCGCAAACACAACCTTCATCGTTCAGGGCATCACAGGCCGAGAGGCTGTGAACCTCACGCGCGAGTGCCTCGATTACGGCGCCGGAGCGAAGGTCGTTGGCGGCGTAACGCCGGGCCGCCTTGGCCGCGAGGTCCACGGCGTGCCGGTCTTCGACACTGTCGAGCAGGCCGTCGCCCATCACGGCGCGCCGATCGACGGCTCGGTCGTCACCGTCCCCCCCGCCTTCACCAAGGACGCCGTTTTTGAGGCGATCGAGAATGGCATCAAGCTGATCGTCATCGTCACGGAGCGGATTCCGCGCCGCGACGTCGCTCAGATGGTTGAGCTCGCGAGCGCCAACGACGCCCGCATCATCGGCCCCAACTGCCTTGGCATCATCGTCCCCGACGTCATCAAGATGGGCGGCATCGGCGGCCCGGCGAAGGACGCCGCAAAGGCTTACACCCCCGGTTCGATCGGCGTGATCAGCCGCTCGGGCGGAATGACTACCGAGATGTCCTCAACCCTGACCGCCGCCGGAATGGGCCAGTCGACCGCCGTGTCGATCGGCGGCGACGCGATTATCGGCTCCAGCTACGCCGAGCTGATGCCGCTCTTCGAGGCCGACGAGGCAACCGAGGGGATCGTCATCTACACCGAGCCCGGCGGCCGCATGGAAGCGCAGCTGGCGCAGTGGGTTGCCGAGAACAATTCGCGCCTGCCGATCGTCGCCTTTATGGCCGGCCGCTTCATGGATGAGATGCCGGGGATGAGCTTCGGCCACGCCGGCACGATCGTCGAAGGCAAAGAGGACACCGCGACCGAAAAGATCGCGCGCCTCGCCGAAGCGGGAATCACCGTCGCCGAGGAGATCAGCGAGATTCCAGCGCTGATCCAGGCCAAGATCGACGAGAGGAAGAGCTAATGCGCGCCGAAGGAATCTTCATCGCAGTTGAGGTTGAAGACGGCGCCGCTGCCGACCAAGCTCTGGCCGCCAAGCTGACCGAGGTTTGCCCGGTCGACATCTTCGCCGTCGCCTCCTCGGGCGAGCTTGAGCTAGTAGACAAGAACATCGATGAGTGCGTGCTCTGCCGCCTCTGCCTTGACGCCGCCCCGGAGGGCGCCGTCACGATCATCAAGCGCTACGACAACGACGCGCAGCTTTAGCGCTTAGCTGCTGAGCGGGAGCGCCGCGATCGCAAACCGCAGCCTCCCAGCCAAACCGTTACACCTCTACCACCGCTCAGCTACGAAGCAGCCTCTTCGCTGTTCTTAACCGCCTTCTTCATCATCGTCGCGCCGCTGACGGCCCCCCGCCGCCATGGCGGCACGCCTTCGATCTCGATCTCAAGACTGAAGCTGAGGAAGGTTCGAATCAGCACGATGATCGCCAGCACGACGACGTTGTCGAGCGTAGGCGCGACGGCGACGGTTCGAATCAGATCGCCGGCGACGAGGATCTCCAGCCCCAGCAGGATTGCCGATCCGAAGGTTTGCCTCATCGTGCGGTAGGCCAAAGCGCCGCCGCTGCGCCTCCATGCGCGGATCGAAATCGCAAAAGCAAAGATCAGCCCGGCGATGAATACGAGCGCGGCGATCACCTCAAAGCCTTTCGCCACGTCGAGCATCAAGGTTGTGTAGGTGCTGCTCTCGTCCATCGCCGAAGGTATAGCGAGCGGCGCGGCGGTAACGCCGTCGGTTCCGCCTCGTAGAAACAGGCGCGCGTGGTACTTTGCCGACTGTGCCGTCGAACGCCGATGATCAACAAGAGGCCCCGTTAAACCCGTGGGGGCTTGACTCTCGGGCAATGGAGCCGCTCCCGCGCGGCCGCCATGCGCTCTCGCGCGAGGCGGTGCTCGCTTCGCAGCGCGGCCGCTTGCTTCACGCCGTGCTGATTGCAGTGGCAGAGAAGGGATTCGGCTCGGTCGTCGTGGGTGATGTGACCGCCGAGGCAGGAGTCTCGCGCAAGGCTTTCTACGAACACTTCGACGGCTTTGACGAGTGCTGGTCGGAGGCTTGGGAGATAGCCATCGACGTTCTATTTGTCGAGATCGGGAAAGCCGTCGCTGAGCGCGGAGACCCATCAGACCGCGAAGCGTTAATTGCGTGAGGGGCCGTGGTGAGCCTTACCTTGAGCGCCGCTGAGCCGCTCGTTGCGCAC
>CAJBIG010000239.1 GCA_903953065.1 uncultured Solirubrobacterales bacterium | reverse complement strand
GGACCAAGGCTGGAAGCCGGGAATCGCGATTGGGGCGCCATCATCGACGGAAATCTCGTAGGAGGGGCAGGTGTAGCGGCGGCCGCCTTCCCAGTCGGCAAGGCGCTCGTCGAGAACCAACGCGGCAGGCAGAGGGTGGCGCGCGCGCTGCATGTCGGAGGCCAGCGCCACAAGCGTCTCACCGTCGATCGACCACTGCTCCAAGTCATCGGCGTCGATCTGGGCGTCGGCGGCCGCTGCTGCAATCGTTGCCGGCTCGTCGATCAGCTCACCGGCAAAGCCGCGCACCTGAATTGCGCGCAGCAACGTCTGCTGGTGACCGGGCGAGTGCAGCCGCGCGGCGACAACGGCGCGGCAGGCTGGAAGCGTGGCGATCAAACGTTCGCGCTCGCTGGTGTCGATTGGCATGCCGTGAGCGGCCGCGATCTGCTTCGACCCGGCAGAAAGCATTGCCGTCGTTATTCCCTTGGCCTCAAATTCAGCCGGATCCTCAGCCAGCCCAACCATCACAAGCTCCCAAGCCGCGTGGTCGCCATAGAGCCATTCGATCTTGCGCCGGAACGGCTCAGCCGAGAAGGCCCACGGGCAGGCTGGATCGGTGAAAAGCGAGATCTGAAGCATCGTCATTCTCTGTTAGTCCCTTGTTAGGCGCTTGTAGCTGATGCGGTGCGGTCGGTCGGCCTCGTCACCGAGCAGCTCGCGCCGGTGCTCCTCGTAGGCCTCGAAGTTGCCTTCGAACCAGGTCACCTGCGAATCGCCCTCAAAAGCGAGAACGTGCGTTGCAACTCGGTCAAGGAACCAGCGATCGTGCGAGATCACGACGGCGCAGCCGGCGAACGTCAGCAGCGCCTCTTCGAGCGCGCGCAGCGTGTCGACATCAAGGTCGTTGGTCGGCTCGTCGAGCAGCAGCAGGTTGCCGCCGCTCTTAAGCACTTTCGCCAGGTGGAGGCGGTTGCGCTCTCCGCCCGAGAGCGTGCCGACCTTTTTCTGCTGGTCGGAGCCCTTGAAGTTGAACGACGAGGTATAGGCGCGTGAGTTCATTTCGCGCTCGCCGACCATGATCTGCTCGTCGCCGCCGCTGATCTCTTCCCAGACGGTCTTGTTGTCGTCGAGCGCGTCGCGGCTCTGGTCGACGGCCGCGATCTGGACCGTCTCGCCGATCTTCAGCTCGCCGGAGTCGGGCTGTTCGTCGCCGGTAATCATCTTGAACAGCGTCGTCTTGCCTGCGCCGTTGGGGCCGATCACGCCGACGATCCCGCCCGGAGGCAGCGAGAAGCTCAGATCCTCGATCAGCAGCTTGTCGCCGAAGCCCTTCTTCAGATCCTTCGCCTCGACGACGACGCCGCCGAGCCGTGGCCCGGCGGGGATGTGGATCTGCACTTGATCGAGCTGTACCGACGCCTCTTGCGCGAGCAGCTCCTCGTAGTTGGAAATTCTTGCCTTCGCCTTCTTGCGCCGCCCCTTGGGGTTCTCGCGCACCCACTCGAGCTCTGAGTTGATCGTCTTCTGGCGCGCCTTCTCCTGCTTGCCCTCTTGGTTTAACCGTGCCTGCTTCTGCTCCAGCCAACTTGAGTAGTTGCCCTCGTAAGGGAGGCCGCGGCCGCGGTCGAGTTCGAGGATCCAACCGGCGACGTTGTCGAGGAAGTAGCGATCGTGGGTTACGGCTACGACCGCTCCCTTGTATTCGGCGAGGTGGCGCTCAAGCCAGCCGACAGACTCGGCGTCGAGGTGGTTGGTCGGCTCGTCGAGCAGCAACAGGTCGGGGGCAGTCAATAGAAGCCGGCAGAGCGCCACGCGCCTACGTTCTCCGCCGGAGAGTTTCGTCACGTCGGCGTCGCTCGGTGGCAGCCGGAGCGCGTCCATTGCGTACTCAAGTTGGGTGTCAAGATTCCAGGCGTCGGCGGCGTCGATCTTGGCCTGTAGATCGGCGAACTCCTCCGCCGTCTCGTCGGAGTAGTTGGCGGCCAGCTCGTTAAAGCGATCGAGCAGCGCGCGCGTTTCGGAGACTGCCTCCTCGACGTTGCCCTTGACGTCTTTGTCGGGGTCCAACTGCGGCTCCTGATCGAGCAGGCCGACGCTGGCGCCCGGCGCCAGCTCCGCGTCGCCGCGGTAATCCTGATCCTGGCCGGACATGATCTTCAGCACGCTCGACTTGCCGGCGCCGTTGT
>CAJBIG010000238.1 GCA_903953065.1 uncultured Solirubrobacterales bacterium | reverse complement strand
GTTCTCACGGTCACTGGCTGGGATGGACTCGGCTGGCTCATGGTCACGCTGCTCGTCGTTAGCGCCCTCCTCGGGATCGGCCTCTTCTTCACCTTCGCTATGAACGCCGGTGACGCGACGACGCTGCCTTTCGGCGCGACGCTCGGCGCCGTCGCAGTCCCGATGCTGATCGCGCTCCTCGTCGTTCTGCTGAGCCGGCCCGGGCTGGGCATTGACCTCCCCGCATCGGCCGTCGGAATCGAACCGGCGGGTTGGATTGGCGCTGCTTCAGCAGTGCTGCTCACCGCCGGCTCGTTGGTGTCGATCCGCAACGAGCGCACCGATGGCCCCTCGCGCGCCTACAGCCCACCGCCGCCAAGGCCAGCGCCGCGCGGCGATACCGCCGGGCCTGCGCCATCGTAGACTGGTGCGGCCGATGATCGACCGCGATGAACTTCTGCACGTTGCCCGCCTTGCGCGCCTGGCTCTCCATGAGGATGAGCTCGACGCAACCGCCGGCGAACTCTCGACGATCCTCGGTCATGTCGCTGCGATCGAGGAGCTCGATCTGGAGGGGGTAGAGCCAACCGCGCACATCGGCGACGTCTCTGACTCGCTTCGCGCAGACCACGTGCGGCCGTCGCTCGCCCGTGATGTTGCACTGGCACCAGCGCCGGCAATCCGCGACGACGGGTTTCTCGTCCCGAGCCCGCAGGGCGAGTAGATGGCCGGCGACATTCAATCGCTCAGCGCGACGGCTGCTGCCGAAGCGATCGCAAACGGCGGACTAACGCGAAGCGAGCTCTTTGAGCATTATCGGATCCGTGCCGCCGCGGACACGCTCAACGCCTTCACATGGGTTGCAGACGTCGAACCCGCGCCGGTAGACGGGGCTCTCGGCGGTGTTCCTCTCGCCGTAAAAGATCTCTTCTGCACCGAAGGCATCCCGAGCCAAGCCGGATCAAAGATCCTCGCCGGCTACTGCCCGCCATACACCGCGACCGCCGTCGCGAATCTTGAAGCTGCCGGAGCAGCGGTGCTTGGCAAGACCAATCAAGACGAATTCGCGATGGGTTCGTCGAACGAAAACTCGGCGTTCGGCCCTGTCCTCAATCCGTGGGATCACAGCCGCGTCCCAGGGGGTTCCTCAGGAGGAAGCGCCGCGGCGGTCGCAGCTGGGCTTGCGCCTTGGGCGCTCGGCACCGATACAGGAGGCTCGATCCGCCAGCCAGCCGCGCTCTGCGGGATCGTCGGTCTGAAGCCCACCTACGGGGCCGTCTCTCGCTACGGCATGATCGCCTTTGCCTCATCGCTTGACAGCGCCGGACCACTCACGCGAGACGTCGCCGACGCGGCGCTCTGCTACCGGCATATGGTTGGTCGCGACGGCAATGACGCCACTTCGGTCGTCTTCCCTGAGCCGATAGAAACGCCGACGGCTGAGCGGCTCGACGGCCTCACGCTCGCCGTACCGACGGCCCTGGTTGACGGAGAGGGGATCGAGCCAGGGGTACGCCAGTCGTTTGAGGCGTCGCTGGACACTGCTCGCAGCCTCGGCGCCACGATCATCGACTGTGAGATCCCCAGTGCCCGGTACGCGCTCAGCGCTTACTACGTGATCGCCCCGGCCGAAGCTTCGTCCAACCTTTCTCGCTTCGACGGCGTTCGCTACGGACTGCGCGTCGACGAGAGCAATCTCGACGCGATGTACACCGAAACTCGCCACGATGGCTTTGGCGCCGAGGTGAAGCGACGAATTCTGATCGGCACCTACGCGCTCTCGTCGGGCTACTACGACGCGTACTACGGCCGCGCGCAGCGCGTTCGCACACTTGTCGCGCGCGAACTGGCTGGAATATTCGAGCGCGCCGACTTCATCGTCACACCGACCAGCCCAACGGTCGCCTTTGGCCTCGGTGATCGCACCAGCGACCCGCTCGCGATGTACTTGAGCGACCTCTTCACAATCCCGATGTCTCTGGCTGGGACGCCGGCGATCTCGATCCCGTCAGGCCTCAGCGAAGGGCTGCCCGTTGGCCTCCAGATCTGCGGGCCAGCGTTCAGTGAAAACCGCATCCTCGGCGCCGCTCATGCGCTCGAAGGTGCGATCGGCTTCGATGGATCGGTCACCTGGGGCGGCGCGAACTGATGGCCGGTGGCGATTTGGAGCCGGTCATCGGTCTCGAAATTCATGTTCAGCTGAGGACTGCCACGAAGATGTTCTGTGGCTGCGCGCTCGGTTTCGGCGAGCCACCGAACACGCGTACTTGCCCGGTCTGTCTCGGGCTACCAGGAGCGCTGCCGGTAGCAAACGCCGAAGCGATCCATTACGGCTTGATGATCGGCATGGCGCTCGATTCGGAGCTCGCTCCGGTTTCGACCTTCCATCGCAAGAACTACTTCTACCCCGATCTGCCGAAGGGGTACCAAATCAGTCAGTTCGATTTGCCGCTCTGCTCTGGCGGGAAGCTCGGTGAGGTCAACATTCACCGTGTCCACCTTGAGGAAGACGCTGCGAAGCTCAACCATGCGGGCGCCAGCGGCAGGATCGAAGGCGCTGACAGCTCGATCGTCGACTTCAATCGTGGCGGCACGCCGCTGGCTGAGATTGTGACCGAGCCGGAGCTGCGCTCCGCTGAACAGGTGGGCGAGTGGCTACGCCTGCTGCGCACGACACTACGCACGCTTGGCGTGAGCGACGTCAACATGGAAGAGGGCTCGCTTCGCTGCGACGCCAACATCTCGCTGCGTCCTGTCGGCACCGACCAGCTCGGCACCAAGACCGAGCTGAAGAACATGAACTCGTTCCGGTTCATTGAGCGAGGCATCCGCGCCGAAGTAGAGCGCCAACGAGCGATCATTGAAGCAGGCGAGACTGTCACGCAGGAGACCCTCCACTTCGATCCGAAGAGCGAGTCGATTACCTCGCTTCGGTCCAAGGAAGAGGCCCACGACTACCGCTACTTCCCGGAGCCTGATCTGCCTCCCGTGGTCATCACTGAGGAGATGCTCGCCCGCGCGGCGGCGTCATTGCCCGAACTTCCCGCCGCGCGTGAGCAGCGCTACATCGAGACGCTTTCGCTCAGTCCTGAGACCGCACGAGTCTTTGCCTGGCGCGCCGAGCTGGCTGACTACTTCGATGCCGTCTGCGCCGCCGATCAATCACTCGATCCGCATGTCGCAGCGAACTGGGTCACTGAGCTGCAGGGTCGGCTCGGCGACGAGGAGGCCGAAGACTCGAAGGTCACTGCGGCCGCTTTGGCGCAGCTGGCGGCGATGGTCGTTTCGTCTCAAGTCAATCAGGGCGGCGCCAAGCAGGTGCTCGATCAACTCGTCGCTGCGGGCGGCGAGCCTGCGTCTATCGTCGCCGATCAAGGGCTCGAGGCTGTCGGGGGAGCCGACGAGCTCGCGCCGATTGTCGCAGCGGCGCTCGAAGCCAACCCTGAGTTGACCGAGCGACTGCGCTCCGGGGACATGAAACCGATCGGCGTGATCGTCGGTGAGGTTATGAAGCAGACACGCGGGCGCGCCGACGGCAAAGAGGTCACCGCACTGGTTCGCAAACAGCTCGGTCTCAGCTAGCAGCGACCAGCTCGTAGACTGAGGCAATGGCTGGCGGCGGCTATCTGGTTATCGCGTTCTGCTTCGGGCTCGCAGGAGGGATAGTCGGCAGGATCAAGGGCGGTTCGTTCGTGATCTGGTTCGTGATCAGCTTCCTTGTCCCCGTCTTCGGCCTTCTGGCCGCGATCTTCATGCGCGTCGAGGCGACAGAGCCGCGGCGGGCGTGCCCTGGCTGCGGCAAGGTCGTTCCAGCCCATGACGCGCTCTGCACGCGCTGCGGCAGCGAGCTCTACCTGCCGCCAGAAGACGAGCTGCTGCCGTCTAAGTTCGCCGAAAGGCTCCACGGAAAGTAGGCCAACGCGAGCTCTCGGGCGTGGCGCTGCAACGCTGGGAGGACCACAATTCGCTGTTAGAATCTGCGATTCGGCCACAATGGTCGGCAAACCTCTAGCTGGGAAAGGAACGACCGCCAATGCGAGCAGTAGACGCAATCATGGAATGCCTTAAGGCTGAGGGCGTCGAGGTCGTATTCGGCCTGCCCGGCGGTGCAAACCTGCCGACTTACGACGCGTTCGTCGATTCCGAGATCCGACACATTCTCGTCCGCCACGAAGCTGGGGGCGGGCACGCCGCTGAGGGGTACGCCAAAGCGACCGGCAAGGTAGGGGTGGCTTTCGGAACATCGGGGCCCGGCGCTACCAACCTTGTTACGCCAATCGTCGACGCGATGATGGATTCGGTTCCGGTCGTCTTCATGACCGGCCAGATCCGCAGTGACCTGCTCGGCACCGACGGTTTTCAAGAGGCGGACACAATCGGAATCACGATGCCAGGCGTCAAGCACTCCTTCATGGTCACAAACGCCCAAGATATTCCGCGGACAATTCATGAGGCCTTCTACATCGCCCGAAGCGGCCGGCCAGGCCCTGTCGTCGTCGACATCCCGGTTGACGTCTCCCGCGCCGAAATCGACTACGAGCCGGTGACCGAGGTCTCGCTACCCGGCTACCAACCAAACGTTGAAGGCAACGCGAAGCAGATCCGCCAGGCCGCGAAAGCACTCGCCGCGGCGAAACGGCCTGTGCTCTATGTCGGCGGTGGGGTCGTTCTCGGCAACGCCTCCGAGGAGCTGCGGGCGCTTGCCGCCAGCGACCGCTTCCCGGTAACCAGCACCTTGATGGGGCTCGGCTCGTTCCCGTCCGAAGGGCCGCAGTGGCTCGGCATGCTCGGAATGCACGGAACTCGAACTGCGAACTATTCAATGGACCAGGCCGATCTGATCTGCGCGATCGGCGCACGCTTCGACGATCGCATCACCGGCAAGCTCGACGAGTTCGCTCCTAACGCCAAGTTCATCCACATTGACGTCGATCCGGCCGAGATCTCGAAGAACGTCCCGGCTCACATTCCGATAGTTGGCGACGTCAAATCGATCCTGCCGCGACTGACCTCCGAGTACCGCGCCATTGGGCCCGATTCGTCGCGCCTCGATGACTGGTTGGCCAAGATCGAAGAGTGGAAGAAGGAATTTCCGCTTGGCTACAGCGACACCGATGACAGTGAGATTCGTCCTCAGTACATGGTCGAAGCCGTCTACGAGGCCACCGGTGGCAACGCCATCATCTGTTCTGACGTCGGTCAGCACCAGATGTGGACAGCGCAGTACTACCACTTCCCCGAGCCGCGCCGTTGG
>CAJBIG010000237.1 GCA_903953065.1 uncultured Solirubrobacterales bacterium | reverse complement strand
GGTTGATTTCGTGCTGGCCTCACACGTGATCGAACCCGTCCCCGCCCCGATCAAGGCGCTACTCGAGTGGGATCGCGTCGCGACCGACTACATCTTTCTCGTCGTGCCGCACCGCGACCGCACTTTCGATTCGGATCGAGAGCTGACGCCGGTTGACGAACTGATTGAGCGCCATGAGAGCGGCTTCAGCTCCGACGAGGACAGGCACTGGTCGGTCTGGAGCTGCGAATCGTTTGTAGAGCTGTGCCAACGGATTGGCCTCACCGTCATTGAGACCGAAGACCCCGACAAAAAGGTCGGCAACGGCTTTGCGGTTGTGATCGCGGCGAGCGCGGCGCCTTCTCTCAGCGCTGAGAACTAGCAGCGTTCGAGAGCTCTTCGTTGGCCGCGACTACCGCGCCGGCAAGCAGCAACCCAACCAACGCCACCGCCGGCATCTCCCAGTCCCAGTCGAGCCCCGCGTGGACAGCGAGTGCACCGAGAGCCGCCAGAGACCCGCTCACCTCGGCGCGGCGACCGCGCAACACATTCCGCCCGCTCCAGGCAACACCGCCGATGAAGAGCGCCAGCGAAAGGAGTCCGAGCAGCCCCAGCTCCGCTGCCGTTTCGATGTACAGCGAGTGCGCGTCAAGCGCAGGGTCGAGGATCGTGCGCTCGCGGCGCCAAACGACGCGGAACGAGCCGGCGCCATCGCCGACGAACGGCGCAGCGGCAAACATTCCGCCAGCGACCTTCCAGTACGCGTAGCGATTGCTTTCAAAGGAAGCAAGACGGCGCGTATCGGCTCCAAAGCGGGGCTGACCGGCGCTGCTTCCGTTGCCTGCTGCGGCGGCGATGAAGCCGAGCACGACGACGGCCGCAAGGCTCGCCACGAGTACGCGCGAGGAGGAGAGCGGCCTCTCGCTCGCTCGGTCGGCCCAGCGCCGCGCGAGGAAGATCGTCGCAGCGACGACGATCAAGATCCCCGCCAGCAGGATCAGCCCCTCCCGCTCACGAGTGGAGAGCGAGCCTTGAAGAGTGCGAGCGGCCGGCAGCAGAGCTGCCACGATTGACGCGGCAACGGCGCCGCCGACACCAACAACGATCACCCTCATCTGACGGCGCTCACGGCAGAAGACGATCAGAAGAATTGCGCCGACCGCAACGGCCACGAGGGCGCCGCGAGAGAAGGTCAGGTAGACCCCGACCCCCAGCGGTACAACAGCTCCAAGAGCGAGGCTGCGTAGCCAGCCGACGCGGCTCGGATCGGCCGCAACCCGCAGCAGCAAGATCAACCCAGCGGCGGCCAGCATTCCGCTTGCGTTCCAATATGTCAGTGGCTGCTCGAGCCGGCCGGCGGCAGATTGGCTAGCCGCTTCGTGCACGAAACCAGGCAGGACGCGTGCTGCGAGCGCGTAAAGCGTCACCAGCAGCGCCCCAAATCCAAGCACCGGTTCGACGAGCCTCAGGCCCGAGCGACCGCGTAGTAAGGCGATCGAGGCGAGGAACGCGCCGAGGTAGAGCAGCAGCCGCTGAAGATCGGCTTGGGCGCTACTTCGAAGCGGTGCCCAGAGGATCGAAAGCCCAACCAGCACCGTCAGGAGAACCAGACCAAGCAGCGCCCACTGCCCCGGTCGCTGACGCAGCCAGGCTTGCGGTACCAGCCACGCAGCCGCGATCACCAAGGCCCAGATGACTGCTCCGGCGATTAGCCGCGGCTCCGCAAAGTAGCCGCCCGAGAAGAAGGCCAGCGCGGTCGGGACTGCCAGCAGCAGAGCGGCGGCAGATAAGCGGAGTGCTCCAGCCATCGGCCGCGAGCGTAGTGAAAGCTGCGGGTTCCTTGCGGTAATCGCCTACCATCGCGCCGTGGCGATCAACTCAACACAAGCGACGTACGGGGCGAGGCTCCTGCTTTCGTTGCTGGCTACCGCAATCGTTGCTTGGCTGGTAATCAGCTGGAATGACGACCGTCTCCAGACTCAGGGAATCGTGCTGCTCGAGGCCCGGCCGCCGCAAACGGCTGAGGCAATCAAGAGTTTCCGCTCGGCAAAGCTTCTTAACGCGAGTCTGCAGCCAGACGCGTTCGAAGCTTCCGTGCTGTTCATAGACGGCGACCGCGCCGGAGCGATTGCCCGTCTTGAGGGACTCTTGCGAAGAGAGCCCGAAAACCGCACTGGCTGGGTGCTGCTTGGTAATTGGCTTCGTGGCGAAGACCCAATCGCGTCCGAGCGCGCCTTTGAACGGGCAGCTCAGCTTGATGGCAAGTGGCAGCGCTAGCGCGCTGGCGCTAAGAGCGAAGCCGACTCTGGCGCGCCAGGCCGCGGCCGCGCACGCGCCGCGCAGGCGCCCGGTTGCCGGAAGCTGCCGAACGAACGGGGCCATCACTAAGCGTCTTCTCGACGACGGCTGAGAACTCATTGCTGAACCGCTCAGGGCTAAAGCGCTGCGCCTGGGCTACGCAGTCTGCTGTTGCGAAGTCCGTCGCGTCGAACTGCTCAAGCACGGCGCAGAGGGCAGCCGGATCGGGCCGATCGAAGAACAGCCCGGTCTTCCCTTCGACGACGGTTTCAACGAGCCCACCGGCGCGCAGCGCGATCACCGGCCGCCCTGAGGCCTGAGCCTCTACGGCAGCAATCCCGAATTCTTCCGTCGCGGCTACGACCATCGACTGCGCGCCGCGGAGCAAAGCCTCAGCTTCGTGGTCGCTGACGCGGCCGGCGAACCGAACAGAAGGGCCCGCGAGCCGTTGCAGACGGCGCGCGTCGGGGCCATCACCGGCCACAACCAGAGGAAGCCCAAGGCGACTGAAGGCGCGCACAACAACCTCGATCCGCTTGTGAGCGATCAGCTCCGACAACACGAGGTGGTAATCCTCGACCGGCCCCGGCGAAAAGCGCTCGATCTCGACCGGTGGGTAGATCACTGTCGAATCGCGCGAGAAATAGCGCTCGATCCGCTGCTGCGTCGTCTTCGAGTTTGCAACGTAGGCATCGACTCGCTGGGCGGCGATGAAATCCCACTGGCGCCAGCGATGCATCACCTGAGCGAGAACAGGCCTCACGACTACGCTGCGCGCGTCAAGCGTTGCTTCGCGCTCGGTCCATGCGTAACGGAATGGGTTGTGGCAGTAGCTGACGTGAACGGCATTCTCGTCGGGAATCACGCCGTGTGCCCAGGCCGAAGAGCTTGAGATCACGAGGTCGTAGCCGCGCAGGTCGAGCGATTCGATCGCGGCCGGATAGAACGGGAGCAGCGGGCGGAAGTTGCGCGCTGTCGGCCGCAGTTTCTGCAGACCGGAGGTGATCACATTGCGATCCTCGAAGCGCCCTTGGGTGCCTACCGGGTCGTAGACGGCAGTGAAGATGTCGGCCTCTGGAAACATGCCGCAGAGCTGCAGAAAGACTCGCTCGGCGCCGCGCAGATCGAGCAGGAAGTCGTGAACCAAGGCGATGCGCAGGTTCTGCGTGGCGGGAGTTGCGTACATCGAGTGTTTAACACTACCTACGCCGCCCACGCGACGCAGCATGCGGTCGCCCGCCACGAATGATCTAACTTGCTCTATTGATGCGAGTTGCAATTGACGCGCGCCACCTCGGTCAAGGCCGCGGGATCGCGCGATACCTCGAAGAGATGCTGGCCGCGCTTGCGGCTGAATTTCCTGAAGACGTGTGGGTTGCTGTTGTTCCCGGCTCGCGCCCAGTGGAAGCGCCGAGCGGAGTCGAGCTGCGACGTACGAGGCTTAGTTCAAAGGCGCTCTTTGCGGCAGCAGTCATAACAGGCAGACCCCGGCTGGAAAAACTCGCCGGCGGCGCTGACGTCTGCTGGATTCCGGCGCCAGCACCCGTCGCGTGCGGCCGCCGGACTCCATACGTACTGACTATCCACGACCTCTCGTTCGAAGTCGCCGCCGAAGACTTCACCGCGTATGAGCAGCGCTGGCATCGCGCAGCCCGACCGCGGCGACTGGCCGAACGAGCGGCCGCAGTAGTCGTCGATAGCGACGCGACCGGCCGGGCGCTTGCTGAGGCGAACTGGCCGCTTGACCCGGCTCGAGTTAGCGTTGTTCGAGCCGCCCCTTCAACCAGCGTCAGCGGTCCAGCGTCGGTCACGCCCGGAGGCAATGGTTACCTGCTCTACGTCGGCGCGCTCGAGCCACGCAAGGGCATCGAGACGCTGGCCGAAGCGGTGGCGATCGCGCGTGGGCTCGGGCTTACCGCACCGCTGCTAGTAGTCGGCGAGGGTCGCTTGGCCCCGGGGCTGGAGAATGTCGCTGGCGTAAAACTCGTCGGCCGACAGAGCGACGCCCAGCTTGCCGAGCTTTACACTGGCGCCTTGGCTCTAGTGATGCCTTCAACGCTTGAGGGTTTCGGCTTGCCGCCGGTTGAGGCTGCCACGCATGGTGTCGTTAGCGTCGTCAGCGACCTTCCGGTCTTTCGCGAGACGCTCCGCGATGCGCTGCTGACATTCCCCGTAGGTGATGCTGAGGCGCTCGCAAAGGCGCTTGTGCTCGTCAGCGGAGATTCGAGCCTTCGCGCCAAATTGGGTACAGCCGCGCAGCAGGCCGTCCGCTCGTTGACTTGGCAGAGCTCAGCGCGAGCCCTCCACGGAGTGCTCACTGCCGCTGCCGAGGGCGACAGATGAGCTTCTCGATTTGCATCGTTACACACAACTCACGGAGCGAGCTCGGCGCCCTGCTCGATTCAATTGATCAGCAGCTCACGATGCGACCACAGATCATCTGCGTCGACAGCGGCTCGACTGACGACAGCGCTGCACTGGCGCGCGAGCGCGGCGCCGAGGTAGTGGTGATGGACGGAAACCCTGGCTTTGGCGCCGCCAACAACGCGGCACTGGCGCTCGTGACGGAGCCGGTCACCGTCCTTCTGAACCCCGACTGTCGCTTACTCGACTCCGGCATCGAACGACTCGCCGCCGCCGCAGCCGACCATCGCGCACTGATCGCGCCGCGGCTTTTGAACGAAGACGGCTCGGTCCAAGACAGCGCGCATCCGCTTCCCGGCGGTCGCGACGCCTACCTCGCAGCGATGACAGCGCCTCAGCTCTTGCCCCGCCGGCTCCGCGATCAGCTTCAGCCGTTCCGCGCCGAGAGTTGCGTTAGCGTCGGCTGGGCGATTGGGGCTTGCCTTGCGGTCCGGACTGAGCTGCTGCGCGTGTTGGGCCCTTTCAACGCAGACGACTTCCTCTTTGCTGAGGACTTAGACCTCTGCCTGCGCGCGCGGGCGCTTGGGGTTTCAACCCTTCTTGACCCATCGATCGTGCTGGTGCACAGCGGCGCTCATACCAGCACAGGTCCGATAGACAGGGCTCGCCTCGAACTGCAAGCTAGTCGCCGCAGGGAGGTGATCGAGCGGCAGCTGGGCGCGCTCGCGCTCGCACGTGACGACCGCAGTCAAAGACTCACATTTTGGCTGCGCGCCGCCGTACGGCGAGACCGTCAGCGCAACCTAATCAGGCTCAAGGCGCTGCGCGAAGCTCAGAACAGATCAAGCTGAGGACGGGCGTCGTCACCGGCAAGCGGAGCCGGTGATCGTTCCAAAGACTGATCGTGTTCACTCGGATCTCCGGCTTTCGGCGCTGGGGCCTGCTGCTTGGGCGGGCCTCTCTTGATCAAATCAGGGAGCCGAGCGAAATCGGCTCGTAGGAGCTCGAGATTGGGGCGTCGGTATAGCGCTGCAGCGGGGTGAAATACCGGATAGAGCCAGACCGCTCGAGCCCCAATCTCACGTTCTTCTAGCTGCCCACGAATCTCAGTGATGCCAGCATCTTCGCCGCGTAAAAGCTTCGTCGCGAAGTTACCCAACGTCACGACGACGGTAGGGGCGACGAGCTCGACCTGCCGCTCTAGATACTCGAAGCAATTGGCGATCTCGTCAGTGCGCGGATCGCGGTTGTCAGGCGGGCGACACTTGAGGACGTTCGCGATGTAGACCTGCTCGCGGGAAATGCCGATCCCGGCGAGAAGATCGTCAAGTAGCCGTCCCGAAGCGCCAACGAAGGGAACCCCCTCGCGGTCTTCAGTCGCGCCCGGCGCCTCGCCAACGAACATCAGCTCTGCGTCGATGCTGCCGCTGGCGAAGACAACCTGGCTACGGCTTGCGACGAGTTGAGGGCACCTCGTGCACCCGTCCGCCTCGGCTCGGAGCTTGACCTCGCCGCCGGCTTTAGCCATCGCCCGAGCCCCCACGACGTCGCGCAACGATATCGACGACCGCACCGACAACGATCGAAATCATCGCCGCGAGAGCAATCCAATGCTCGGTCGTGTGGTCGAGCGGGTAGTCGAAATTGATCCCCTTAGCTGAAGTCGCAGGGTTGACTACGTACAGCAGACCGACCGCGACAACGGCACCCACGGCAAACGCATATAGCCAAGCGGAAGTGCGCGGACCGCGACGACTGCTGGCCGAGGGCGCAGGCTCGCCACGTCGGCCCCCAACCTTGAGTTGGATGCCACCGGAAGTTGTCAACGCGACTGTTGTTTCGGCCGCCGAGATAACAGGGGCAGAGTCAACAGCGCGGCCGCCGCGCCGCTGCCAGGCCCCATACGTGATCAACACCAACAGCATCAGTCCAGTCAAGCCGGAGATCCAATAGCCAATGTTTGCGTATCGCTGCGGGCCGAAGGCGAACCTTGCGGCAACGCATGTCGCGCCGGATATTCGCCATCCGTTGGCGAAGCCATCGATCTGCCGCGGCGAGCCGAGCTCACGTTCTGAACCACCGGAGTCGGTGCACCATGCTCGCCACCCGGGCGAGTAGCTCTGCCCGAGGACGAGCCAGCCAGGGCCGTTGAGGTTGACCTTTCCGGTGGGGCTGATTGCCGCCGCGGATCGAAGGCCGGATCCGGCCGCTCGTGGAGCGGAGCTGCGGAGGAGCAACGAGTCGACCGAGAAGATAGGGCCAGGGGCTGCTACGAACAGATTCGAACCACGTAAAAGCCGCAACTGCGGCGCAGAGCCGCAGGCTGTGAAGGCGAGCGCGTCGCCAGCATCGAACGCCGCAAATTGGCCACCGAAGCGAACCGCGGATGAACTCCCACCCGACGCAACAGACGCCGCGCCGCACTCACTCTCGAACTTCCCAGACCGCCGCGGGCTTGCAACCGGTATCCCGGGAATCTCAACCTGCGACAGCGCGACCGCCCGCGGAACGCCCACTCCTCTGGCAGTGCGGCCCAAGCGCTTAACGGAGCGGATTGTGAGTTTGAGCTCGCGAGTCGTGATCGTCCGCGGAAGCTCGACTACGCCGGCACGCGAAACACGAAGGTCGAACCCTCCGCTTGGCGTTGCGACAGTGACGCGTGTCGGCAGCAAGTAGCGGCCTGGGAGTCGCTGCAGGACGAGCCGCCTGACAGCGACTGGCCGCGTCCCGCGCCAGCGCAGCCATGGGTTGTTACCTACGTTGTACTCGGCAATCCAAGCTGTTTTCGGGTTACGATCGAAGGCCGACGAAGCGCGATTGAGTGGCACGCCCTCGAAACGGCTGGAGCTGTCGTATGAGTTCGCGGCCGAGACTCCGGCCAGTCGATCAAGCGACGAGTCGGGGGCATCGGGCGACACGCTTCCCCAACCGGTCGCCACAAAGTTGCGCGCTGCCGGTAGAGCAACAATCCGCCTGATCTCTTTTTCCGCGTCGGACATGTCGAGAGGGTCGAGCGCAGACGGAACACCTGCCGGCTTTCCAACTCGCCGGGGAAAGTCTGCTGTCACCCGCTCAGCGACGATGTCGAAGGCCGAAGTCGACAAGTCTTGTCCCATCGCGAGCGCTGCTAGTCGCGTCGGCATCCGCAGTGCTTCTGTTACGTGCAGTCCGGGGATATCGACCTCATCGATCCCACCAGCTGTTCCGCCGAAGTACGTGTTGCGGCCAGGAACCCGCAGACGCAGGCTGGTGACTTTCGAGTTATTGACCGGGACTGTGTTCCAGCCGCTTCGTAGTGCAACAAGTTTCTCGGGGCCGCCGTTGACGCTCACGAATACCTTCGATGTCGCACCGCCCCCATCACGATGCGGTCGAATCCGAATACCGCTCAATGCAATTGGGTGCCTCAGGTTAATCTGCAGGTAGCGTCGAGCGGGGTCCTTCTCCTGAGTTATCCACGAGGTCTCCTTTCGTCCGTCGAGCGCGGCGAAGGGACGATGCTCCGGGAACAAAGTAAAGCCAGGGCTGAGTGGCGAGTAGAGCGACTCAAGCCCTCCGTAGACGGCAACTGTCCTTGTCGTCATCCCCTCAGCCCTGAACGGGTCATAGTCTGGGAACTCGCGTGCGAGCGGGTCTTGCGCTCCAAGAGTCGGACCAGTATTAGTTGTCAACTTTGCGACGAGTACCCCTCGCCGTCGGTTGGAATCTGTGAATGTCAGCGTCGGCTGATCCGGGAGCAAAGCGCGGAGCGAGGCACGACTTAGGTCGGCGGCGTAGAAGCTTGCAAGCCCGGGGCTGAGAGCCCCAACCCCTGCCATCGCAACGATTCCATCCGCGTCACCGTCGACTACAGCGGGATGCATTGCCGGGTGAACGCGCGAAATTCTCGGGCGCGCGGGACGCGGAGCGCTGTACGCGCGAACCTCTCCTAGGCGCACCGCCGCCCCTCCCCTATCCGCTGGTGGGTTGAACGTGGCCACGCGCCCGAAGCTTGCCGCTGGTTTCTCGAACCCCGGCTGCTGAGCGAGCTCGGCCTCGACTCGGGCGGGATCGAGCGCCTCGCTGCGCAGCGGCGATGAGTCAGTGCCGACCAGAACTCGTCCAACGCCCATCAGCTGAAGCAGCGGTGGAAGCTGCCCTGGAGTAAGGCGACCTTGCTGCACGCGCGCATCGAAACTGTCCAGCAGCTGCGCCGCCTGCTCGGTCGCCGGCCGCGTGATCTGGCGAACCAGCACCGGCTTATCTGAGAGCCCCGGAGCCACCGAATTTTGTGTCCCCGCCCACGTGTACCAGCCGAAAAGCTCACCAGGCAATACCGCTATTCGTGTATCGGCCGGAGTCGCACTTTGGGCTTGATCGATCGCCTCAACCCACGGCGCCGGCACCGACGAGAAGAAGAGCTTTGAGTCGACTGCGTTGCCAGACCAAAGCGGTCGGCCCCAGAGCAGAACCAGCGCACCTACCAGCACGATGAGGACTGCTGACGCAGGCCAGACAGCGCGGCCGGTTCCGTTTACGTTTAGGCGAACCGACCTGACGGCATCGAACGCGCTGCCGAGCCCGACTCCGGCCAAGCAGGCGAGTGCGAGCGCGGCAAGCGGCGCAGCTTTATAGGTCGTCCGCATGAACTGCAGTAGGCCGGCGCTGTAGTAGAGGTCGGTGACGGCTCGGCCGATCCAGCTCTGCTGGGGGAAGCCGACCGACATCGCCAGCACCGACAGCGCCAGTAGAAGTGCGAAGAAAGCTCCGTAGCGCCAGCGGCGCAGGAATAGCAAGCTCGCTATCGCGATTACTGGGACAGCAAACGTCGCGAGGATCGTCGGCGCGCTGAGAAGGTACCCACCGATCGCGGGAAGCTGTGGATCTAGGTCGGGATAGCCATTGATGTACGCAACCCAGTAACCCATCAGCCTGAGCGACTCAGATGCGCTGGGCGTGTGCAGGATCGCCTCGGCGTGTTCGGTGAAGGTCAGGTAGTTGGCCCCGAACCTGGCTTGGATGATGACGGGGATTACCCACCAGAGCGAAGTCAGGAAGCAAAGGACTACGGCGCGCCAGGTGAACGCCAACACCGGCCGCAGGCCGACTGGCCCGAAAGCCTCAAAGAGGCCGAAGAGCACTATCGCGGCGAGTAGCCAGACGACGATGGCAGCGTTCAGACCACCGCCCGCTGCAGCGAGCAGCAGTGCGAAGACTGCCGGCGCAATCCAACCGTTCGGCTTTGCAATGCCCTTGCTGGTCCAGAGCAGCAGCCATGGCAGCAGCGACGCCGCGAGTAGCCACGCCGTTCCTCGGGTGAGGCCAACTGTGATGTAGGGGCCGGTGATGAAGATCAAGCCTGCGATAAACCCGGCGCTCTGCGACCGCGACGGGAAGAGACGCTCTACGAGCCGCACTACGCCCCAAGCGCCGAGTGCCAAGACTGCCGCGATCCACAACCGTTGGACAATCCACAACGGGATTCCGGCAGCGTCGCCGATCGCGAAGAACGAACCCATTGGAAACAGGTAGCCAACAAACTGGCTGGTCTGGATGTGGCCAAGGTCGATCGTTGACGACCAGATATCGCCAACCTGAGAGAGAAAGCGCCCTGGCGCAGTAATCAGCTCAATCCTCTGATCCGTGTAGCGCATGTGGGGCCGCTGCCAGAATGAGATGAAAACCGCGATGACGGTTAGGAGCAAGGGCGCGATAAGGCGGCGCTGCGAGAGTTGTCGGCGCAATCTCATACCGCGCGATCATACGTAAGCAGGGCACCAAAGATGGGCTAATGGCACCGCTCTAAGACCATCGGCGAGGTTATGCTCGCCGCCGTGACTAGTGAACCCCCGCATACCTCAGACGCAGTCGCCGGAGCCTACGTGCCGCCCGGACCGCGAGCCCGGCTGCTCCGTTCTGCGCGCGAGCGTGGAACTATTCCCACGCTTCGAAGCGCGCTGGGGTGGGGGTCGCGATTCGCCGCCGGGCCGGCGATCGCGCGACGGGTGCGCAGCGAACCCAGCTTCACTCTGGGCCAGAGCCGACTTCCCTACCGCGACTCTTGGCACAACTGGACGTGGCTCAATGAGCGCGCCGTCGAGATTCCTATCGCGCAGGCTGCGCTAGAAGCCGTGCCCGGGTCGCGGACAATCGAGGTCGGGGCCGTGATGAATCACTACGGCCACCACGACCATCGGATCATTGACAAGTACGAGACCGGCCAAGGGATTGAGCAGCTCGACATCTTTGATCTCCCGCCCAACCCGGACTACGAGCTTGTTCTGTGCGTATCCACGCTCGAACACGTCGGCTGGGACGAACCGAACCGCGACGCTGAGCTCGCACTGCGCGCCACCGAGCACCTCAAGCGACTAGTTGCCCCGGGCGGTGAGCTGCTCGTCACAGTTCCGGTCGGCTATCACCCGCGCCTTGACGCCGCAATTCGCAGCGGCGAAGTGCAGTTTGATGAGGTTCGCGCTCTTCGCTGCCGATACCCGTCGATGCTTTGGCGCGAAGTAGATCCTTCAACGATCGGCGACGCCGAGTACGACACGCTGATCTATCGAGCCGAAGCGGTCTTAATCTGCCGCTGGACCAATCAGCCCAACGGTTGATCGCCTGTTTTGCCTACGACGCGCAGGCGGAAGTAAACCTCTTCGGGCGTGAGAAGGGTTGCAAAGAAGCGCTCGAAGATCACCGGCTCGAGGTTGATGATTCGGTCTAGCCAGCTGAGCACAGCAAAGTTCGAGAAGTGGAAGCGCTTCGATTCAATCAAGAATTGGGCGTCGCTCTCGTAGTTTGTCCGCCACTTCAGCTTCCACTGTTCGTAGAAGCGAAGCTTGCGATCACCAATGAATTCGTAGTTATCGAAGCTTCGGATTCCGAACGGGATGCGATGGTCTGGCTCTGAGTAGAACTTCGTCGACAGGAAGAACGGCACGGCAACATCGACCAGCGCGCCGGGCTCGCAGATGCGCCAGATCTCAGTCACGACGTCATTGAAGTTGTCGAGATGCTCAAGCACGTGCGAGGCACTGATCTCAGCAACGCTGTTCTCTTCAAAAGGCCAGGGGTATTGGTTGAGGTCAATGATCTCGTTATCGCCGTAGTCGGCAATGTCAACGTTGACCCATCCGGGCCGCACGTCAGCGTTGCAACCGAGGTTGAGCCTGAACGGAGGAGCCGGGCGCTCAGACACTTGCAACTTCCGTCAGCATCGCAGCGGCTGCGGCCAGATCTGCGACCTCGGTGACGCCGTCGGTGCGCAGCGTGGATCCTGCCTCCGCGGTTACGAGCACCGGCCTAGCTCCGATGCGCAAGGCCGCCTCGATGTCACTCTGCGAGTCGCCGATCACAGCAGAGCGAGCAAAGTCAATCCTCGGATCCCTGGCACGGGCCTGCTCAAACAGTCCGACGGCTGGCTTGCGGCACTCGCAGGTGCCAGCGAGGTGCGGGCAGACCTGGACTTGGTCGATCGTTCCCCCGGCGGCGGCGACCGAATCGACAAGCTCTATGTGGAGCGCGTCAACGAACGAGCGGTCGGTGACACCCTTCGCGATCCCCTGCTGGTTCGTCACGACCACGATGATGTAGCCGGCGCGTGAGAGGGCCGCAAGCGCCTCAATGCTTCCTGGCAGCGGCTCGAACTCGTCGCGGCTATTGACGTACTCGCCTTCTGGTCGCTTGCGATTGATCACGCCGTCGCGGTCAACAAATGCCGTTGGCGACTGGCTCACCGATCAAATCCCATCTGCTGCTCTACGAGCTCGCAGATCACGTGACCTAGAACGGCATGCATCTCTTGAATAACCGCGACGGTCGTCGATTCGACCACAAGTAGAGCGTCAGCGAGCCCATCCGCGTGATGGTTCTGACCGGTCATCAGGATCGTTGCAACGCCGTTAGCTCGAGCGAACCCAAGTGCCGCGAGAACATTCGGCGAGCGACCGCTCGTCGAGAGCCCGACGAGGACGTCGCCGGGGCGCGAGAGCGCCTCGAGCTCTCTTGCGAGACCGGCCTCGGCGTAACCGTAATCGTTTGCGAGCGCGCTGGAGACTGACTGCGTGCTTCCAAGCGCGACGGCAGCGAGCGGCCGGCGCTCAGCTTTGTAGCGGCCAACAAACTCAGCGACGAGGTGCTGCGCCTCAGCTGCGCTGCCTCCGTTCCCGCAGAAGTAGATAGTCCCCCCGGAATTGAGACTTTGCACAATCGTCTCCGCGGCGATCGCGAGCGCGCGTACCTTTGCGGGCTCGGAGAGATCCGCCAGCAGTTCAGCGTGTTCCCGCCCGCGCGCCTCCAGCAGCCCTTCGGCGAGAGAGGTTTCAACTTCCTGGTTGGTCGTCATTAGCCAGCCCCGACTTCAGATAGCTGGCCCGCCGAGCGAGCATTAGTCATGCGACCAGCTCTGCAGGCCGGCGTCGTCGAGAGCCACGTCAAGCACCTCGTGGCCAAGGTCGCGGAGAGCTTGCGCGACCTCAAAGCGGCTACGAAATGGCGCGTAGAACAGCATGAACCCACCGCCACCTGCGCCAGCAATCTTGCCGCCAAGCGCGCCCGCTGAGAGCGCCACTTCATAAGCGGTGTCGGCCTCCTCGGTCGCGATCAGTGGCGAGATTGCGCGCTTCGACTCCCAAACCTGATCGAGTGTTCGCCCGAACTGGTCAAGCTCGCCGGCCAGCAGGAGTTGCTTCATTTCGACCGCGAGCTCCCGCTGTCGGCGCAGCGCGGCATGTGTTTCGCCCTTGTCACTCTCGTATCGCTCGGTTTGATCGTCGATGATTGTGGCTGACTCACGCGAGCTACCGAGGTTGCAGATCAACAGGTTGTGCTCAAGCGTTGCGACCGTCGCTAGCGGCAGCTTGAGCTGGTTGACAACCACTTCGTTACCTGCGAACTCCAAGAAATTGAACCCGCCGAACACGGCGGCATAGTGGTCTTGCGTGCCTCCGGTCAAGCCCAGATCCTCTCGCTCGACTTCGACCGCCATCTCGGCAAGCTGGTGCGGCGTGGCAACACGGCCGTACGCGGAAAGCAAGGCGCCAAGGACAGCGACCACGATCGTCGATGAGGCGCCCAGGCCCGACCCTGGAGGAGCCTGTGATTGGACTCGAAGATCGACTCCACGGTTGTCGATCGCTAGGCGGCTGATCGGCCCACGCAGAAGATGCAGGCGCTGATCGAGCTCGCTCAGCTCACCGATCGGCCCCTCGGCTATCAACCCTAGGTCGAGGCTGCGGATGACGAATTGGTCATCCTCGCGCACGCGCGCAGCGGCGTAGGCGTAGCGACGAATCGCAACGCTGAGGACGGCTCCGCCTTCTCGCTCCGGATACGGCGGCACATCGGTCCCGCCACCAGCGAAGCTCAGCCGCATTGGCGCGCGAGCGAAAGCGGTCGTACCGAGGCGGTCAGTAACTAACTCGAAACTGGATTGTTTAGACGAAGAGAGAGCCATTTAACGAGACGTTAACTGATCTGCGGCCATGTACGTAGTGGCTGGCCCTGCCGCACTGACGATTGCGTTGGCGGCACCTAAGCAGATTTGCGGCGCGGGTCCTTGAGGCGAAGGAACGGACGTTCAACGAGGTAATAACTAAGCGCTGCAAGAGGAACAGTGAGGGCGATCGCTAGAGCGGCGAACTCGACGAAACGAACCGCCGGATCGGGGCTGGAAATCCAGCCCTGGTCGAAGATGACGAGCAGCGGACCTGCCTGCCAGAGAAAGAGACCGTAGGAGACCAGGCCAAGCCAGACAACCGGCCTCCAACGCAGGAATCGCGCGACATCGCTCGGAGTCGTACCGCTGAACACGGCCGGCAAAACAACCAGAAATGCGATCACTCCAGAGCCAGCCCACTGAATCAGAGCGATTTTTGGTGCGAACGAGATTCCGTCAGCGGGAACTGTCGTCACGGCTCCGAGCAGGAAAAATAGTGCCAGCCCTACCGCCCAGCAGCGCCCAGTGTGAGCTTCGAGCGCGGCGACCCAACTTGGCCGGCTTTGCTGCTGCTCAACCCAAACGCTCACGAGCGCTAGCCCCATTCCGAGTGCGAACCAAAACAGGAAGCGCGGCAGCCCCTGAACCAGCGGCGAAGCTGCGCCGCTCGACCATTCGTAAGTGACGACGGCCGACGCGACAGACAGAAGTGCCAAAGCCGCGAACTCGCAGCGCAGACGAAGTGCGGCTGACCGGCCGCGAAAGCAGCGGCCAACCAACAGCGAGTAGAACGGAAGTATCAGATAAAAGCTCATTTCAACGCACAAACTCCAGGCCTGAAAGAGTCCTTCACGTGGATCCGTCGGCGTATAGACCTGGAGAAAGAAATAGAACTTAGGCCAGTCCGAAAACGTGTCAGTCGAGCCGGGATAAAGCGAGAGCAACGTCAGAGCGACCCAGTATGCGGGGACGATCCGGAGCAATCTCCGACGGTAGAAGCGCGCGAGCGCGGGTTCCGTCGCACCGGACATCTGAGCCCGCACATACGGCCGGTAGATCAGGAATCCAGAGATCACGAAGAAGATCGTCACGCCGACACTGAGATTCGATACCCAAGGAGCAAGCCGTCCGAACTGGATGTAGCCGGACAAAAACGCCGCGTGGTAAATCAAAATTGTGATCGCGGCCAGAGCCCGGAGCCCGTCGAACAGCGGGAATCGCGGATTTCCAGGCGGTGGCGTGAAGACCGGCGGGGTCGAACTCTGACCCGAAAGCGAGCCAGACACGCCGACGGCTGCAGCGCCTGCAACTTGCTCGTCTTTCATGAACGGCGACAGTACACAAGGCTGGCTTGCGCTTGCAACCCTCTTCCCAGAGCCACCCGGGGAGCGCTGTAGACCTCATCCACCAACGGCGCGAACAGAAGAAGTAGGTTAAGCGCGTGCCAGCCAAGATGCACATCCTGATTCTCACCGACCGCGATTGGGGCCATCCCGAGGCTGGTGGGACCGGCGTCCACCTCACCGGCCAAGTCGATCACTGGCTCGAGTGGGGCCACTCAGTGACCGTGATCGCCGGAGGCTACTCAACGGCCCCGCACCGCGAACAGCGTGGCAACCTAACCGTCTACCGTTTTGGTTCGCGCGTGAGTGTCTTCCCGATTACGCTGCTGCGCGGCCTGGTCGATCGCATCCCCAAGGCAGACGTAACGCTCGAAATCATCAATGGGATCTGCTGGATGACGCCGCTTTGGCTTAAGGGGCCGCGCGTCTCGCTGATCCATCACGTTCACAAAGATATGTACGTCGAGGAGATGGGCCGAAGCGGGCGCTTAGCTGGCTATCTACTCGAGACGGCGCCGCTCAGGACGATCTACCGCAACTCCCGCTTCCTAGTTGTCTCAGAGGCAACGCGCAACGAGGTGGCAACGACTCATCGCGTCCCGAGCTCAGCAATCGACGTCGTTTATCCGGGCGTCGACCATCATTACTTCGGGCCAGGAGCGAAAAGTAGTGACCCGACGCTGGTCTTCTTGGGGCGCCTCAAGGCGTACAAGCGAATCGAGCGACTGCTTGACGTGGTCGACGCTCTCGATGGCGCCACGCTCGACATCGTCGGCGATGGAGACCACGCGGAAAACCTAAAGGGCCTTGTGCGGAGCAAGGGGCTCGGCACCCGGGTTCACTTCCACGGTCACGTCGACGATGAAACTAAGCGACGTCTGCTCGCGCGCTCGTGGGTTGCAGTCACCGCGTCATCTGCTGAAGGTTGGTCATCGGCGACGCTCGAGGCGGCTGCCGCGGGCACTCCGACAGTTGCCCACCCCGTAGGAGGGCTGAATGAGTCGATCGTCCACAAGCAGACTGGCCTCCATGCAGAGAGCGTCGCCGACTTCATCAGCGCGGTGCGATCGCTCGTCGAGAACAAGGACCTGCGAACCCGACTCAGCGTGCAGGCCCGAGCTAGGGCGGAGACTTTGGGGTGGGATCGTTCGGCACGAGGGACGCTCGAGATCCTCCAACGTGCTGCGCACGGTAACTCGGCGGCCGCCACTCCCGGGGATGTGGCCGGCAACAAGGTTGCCTCAGCCTCGCGCGTCGAGGACTAGGCGCGCGCGCCTGGCGCCGTCGCTACTGCGCTAGAGGTTGCGAGAGAGTCCTAATTGGCACCTTCCGGCAACCCTGACTGCTACCTTTTGCCCCGCGGCCGTAACCCTCCGGTGCGGACCGTGTAATGGCATCTGAAGTTGGTATCCGAAACACGACTTAATGCGCGACCGGTATCTCGTCAGGGAACTGGACCGAAATGACAGAACGCATCGTTCAAACGATTCGAACAGTCCCTCAGATGCGGGGCGAGATTGCTGCGCGCCGTGCCGCGGGCGCGACCGTTGGCTTCGTTCCGACAATGGGCGCCCTTCATGCCGGTCACCTCGCACTGATAGAGCGCGCCGCGAGCGAACACGACGTCGTCGTCGTTTCGATTTTCATCAACCCGGCTCAGTTCGATCGCGCTGACGACCTTGAGCGATATCCGCGCGACGAGGCGGCTGATGTGAAGGCCGCCGCCGCCGCCGGAGCGACGATCTGCTTTACGCCGAACGTCACGGAGATTTACCCGCAGGATTTCGCCAGCAGCGTTCAGGTGCGTGGGACGCTGACCGAAACACTCGAAGGGCAGGAGCGCGGCGTTGGCCACTTCGACGGTATGGCGACGGTAGTCACGATCCTGCTCAACATCGTCGGAGCTGACGTCGCCTATTTCGGCGCCAAGGACGCGCAGCAAGCCTTGGTCGTGCGGCGCTTCGTCACCGATCTGCAGATTCCGGTCGAGATAGTCACCGCCGAGACCGTCCGCGATCGAGATGGGCTCGCCCTCTCCAGCCGCAACGCAAGGCTCTCCGCAGGCGGCCGCGAACAGGCTCTCGCGATCTCAGCCGCATTACAAGCCGCGGCCAACGCGATCAGCAACGGCAGCGCCGATTCGCCCGAGGCAGCCAACGCAGCAGGCATCGAGCGTCTCCGCGCGGCGGGGATCGCACCCGAGTACTTCGCGATCGCCGACCCGTCGACGCTTGAACCAGCCCGCCAGCTCAGTGGCACGCTGCTGATTGCCTGTGCAGCAACGGTTGACGGCGTGCGACTGATCGACAACTTGACCGTCAGTGCCAATCGAGAGGCGGCGACCGCCAACTGTTAAGCGGCGTCGACCATTAGACAAGGAGCAGACGATGTCCACGATGCCAAACCAAATCGAAGTCCCGATCGACGCCTCGCGACTGCCAATGACGCTGCCTCGCCTCGCTGAAATGAAGCGGCTCGGCGAGCCGATTGTGATGGTCACGGCGTACGACTATCCCAGCGCGCTTGCGGCGGAGAAGGCGGGCGTCGACATGGTCCTCGTTGGCGATTCGGGCGCGATGACAGTTCTCGGCTACGACTCGACCGTGCCAGTCGAGCTCGACGAAATCCTGATGCTCGCGAAGGCAGCCCGGCGAGGCCTTAGCTCGCCGTTCCTTGTTGGTGACCTTCCCTTCGGCTCCTATGAGGTCAGCGACGAGCAGGCCGTTACAACAGCGCTGCGGTTCGTCAAAGAGGCCGGCTGTGCCGCAGTCAAGCTCGAAGGCGGCGGCCCAACCTCGGTTGCGCGCGCTCGCGCAATCAGCAGCGCCGGCATCCCCGTGATGGGTCACGTTGGCCTAACCCCTCAGACATCAACAGCACTCGGTGGTTACCGCGCTCAAGGCAAAACGGCGCAGCAGGCCCTGCTGATTCGCGACCAAGCGATTGCCTTGGAGCAGGCCGGCTGCTTCTCGATCGTCTTCGAAGCGATTCCCTCAGAGCTCGCGGCGGAGATCATGCCGCAGATCTCAGTTCCCGTCATCGGCATCGGCGCCGGCGGCGGTGTTGACGGGCAAGTGCTCGTCTTCCATGACCTGCTTGGAATCCGCGAGGGTCTCGGTGCACGCTTCGTCAAGCGTTACGCCAACATCCTCGACGAGATGGTCGACGGTGTTAGCGCCTTTGCTGAAGATGTACGAGACCGCTCGTTCCCGGGCCCCGAGCACGGGTACTCGATCGATTACGACGAGCTCACGGCCTTCCGCAGCGACAGTTAGCCCGCTCTCACTCGGCGTCTGAGAACTCGATCTCGCGCAGCACCCGCGCTGGGGCGCCGGCGGCGATCACACCGGCCGGAATGTCGTTGGTCACGACGCTCCCCGCGCCAATCACAGACCTGTCTCCAATCGTCACGCCTCCGGTAACTACAGAGTTGGCGCCGAGCCATACGTTGTGGCCGATCGTGGTTGCTCCTTTGTGCGTAAAGCCTTGGTGCGTGATCGGCCTCGTCGGGTGATCGAAGCGGTGGTCAGCGTCGGTGATCATGCAGCCGTTGGCGGCCATGCAGTGGTCGCCGATCGTGACCGACTCGATCGCCGCGACCATCACGATCTGGTTGAGGAATACGCCCTTGCCGATTGTGATCCGCCCAGCCTCGCCG
>CAJBIG010000236.1 GCA_903953065.1 uncultured Solirubrobacterales bacterium | reverse complement strand
TTGGTGCTGCTCCTGGGCCTCGCGGCCAGGGCCCAGCGCGACCCCATCGTCGCCAACGAGGCTGCGTGTGGCGCGCGCCATCATCCGACCACCTGCGCTGTCGTCGGTCCCCAGCTCGGTCAACCAGCCGCCGATTTCGCCCCACGATTCGGCGACTGCAGGCGGCGCAGACACAGCACCCCCTCCGGAGCAGGCCTGCTCGACAACCTCGTCAAGCGTCTTGCCGCAGCGCTGGCGGAAAGGCCTACCTTGCGACTGTCCGTGGTCGGAGAGAACGACGATCTCGTATGGCCGCGGCGCCTGCGGCAGGGCTCGCTCGAGGCGCAGCAGCTGACGATCGAGCCCTTTGAGGACGGTCAATGCATCGGGCGCGCGAATCCCGGAATGGTGGGCAACCTCGTCGTAACCGACATAAGTTGAGTAGGAGACCGGCACGCCCTCAACGATGTCGGCCAACAGCGTTGCCGTATTCAGCTCGCGCATCACGACCGTCATCGCAGCGCGCAGCAGTGGATAGACCCCGCCGCGGTGAACGTGCTCCTCACCGGAGCGAATCTGTCGCCAGTAGGCCAGCTTCTCGCGAATCATGTCGTGAACGGAAAGCACGAGCGTGCGCGTCATTCCCGAGGGGTCGGAGAAGAAGGCGAAGAACTCACTCGAATGAGAGCGCTGCTTGTCACGCACCACGCTCAGGGTCGCCGAGGCCCGCGGCGCGTCACCGGAGAGCAGGTTCCCGCGACTGGTTCCGTCGACTGCCAAAAGGCCGCTGCCGGTGCTGGCGCGGCGCTCCATCTCGGCCGTGTCGGCGACGCTGCTTGAAACCATCAGCACGCCACGCTCCTTCTCATACCAACGGAAGGCGGGCATGTTCTCGTTGCTGCCAAGTAGGAGGCCTGCCTGGCTGGCGCCGGTCTGGCTTGAGAGGTCGCACTCCCAGCCGATGATCCGGTGGCTGCCGTCGGCAAGCCAGCGTGCGATCGTCGGCACATAGCCTGCATCGACCGCTTCGCGCAGGATCTGCTCTCCGAGGCCATCGATCTCGAAGAAGATCACTCCCGGCACGTCGGTTTCGTTTCTGCCCCGCGACTTGCGCATCCGTCCGCGTACGACGCGCAGGTGATAGGCGTCGCCGTCCACATCCAGCAGCGTGCCGGCGATCGTGCTGACGACCGTCATCAGAACAGCAACAAAAAAGGCCCCAAGCACGGTTGGCTCACTCTGATCGACGATTTCGAGCGTAAGCCAGACCATCGCCGTCGTCGCGACGAGCGAGAGAAGCCCGAACGTCAAAACCGTCAGCGGCAGCAGTAGCCGGGTCATCAGTGGCCAGATAAGCGAACCGAAGATCGCCAGCACGATCACCACGTCCAGCGCGGCCATGAAGGAGGGAACTTCAATCTGAGGGATGATTGCCGCCGCGCCCCAGAGCGTCAGTGCTTGGATCAGCCCAAGCGCCAGAACGCGGATCACGAAGCCAAAGAGGCGGCGGCGAACGGGCGGCTGGTTAGTGAGAGCTGTTGGCAAACTGTTTACCTGCGGTAGACATGCTGAAGGCGATTATGCGAGGCTACCGCCATATGACCTCAGATTCCGAAGACAAGACAACAGAGCAGCCGCCGCGAGCCAAGCCGGCCAGCGGCGATGCGCCTACCGCCGTAACGCCAACCGGTGAGACACCGTGGCAGCGCTCCGGAGGTCGCCGGATCTCAGTTCACCTGCTCGTTATTCTCGCGACGATTTTCACAATCCTCGCTGTCTTCGCGAACTGGACGCGCCAGCAGCTGCTTGACACAAACCAGTGGACGAAGGCCAGCTCGGAGCTGATCGCCAATCCGGTAATCCGCGACCAACTGGCGATCTATCTGGTGGACCAGCTCTACACCAATGTCGATGTTCAAGCAGAGATCAAGTCGGTCCTGCCGACGGAGCTCCAGCCGCTGGCTCCGGTCGCCGCTGCCGGCGCACGCGATTTGATCACGAAGGCCGCCAACGCGGCGCTCGAGCAGCCGGCCGTTCAGTCGGTCTGGACCGACGTCAACCGTCTTGCTCACGAAGAGTTCGTTCAAGTGATTGACGGTGGAAACAGCTACGTCAGCACGACGAACGGTGACATCACCGTGAACCTTGGCCTGATCCTCAACAAGGTTGCCGCAAACGTGGGGCTTCCGAGCAGCGTCGTTGGGAAGATTCCGCCCGGCGCAGCGCAGGTAACAGTCGTTCAGTCGAACGACCTCAAACAGGTTCAGCAAGCCGCAAAAGCGCTGCGAACTTTCTCAGTTGTCTTCAGCGTTCTGGCCTTCCTGCTCTTCGTCTTGGCAGTGGCGTTGGCCTCCGGCCGCCGCGCAAACACGCTGGTTGAGGTTGGTTCCGGGCTGATCTTCGCCGGGCTCGCCGTAGTGCTGCTGCGCGGCGCTGCCGGTGATCTGATCGTCTCCTCGCTCGTCAAAGACGTCTCGATCCAGCCTGCAGCCAATGCGGCATGGAGCATCGAAAGCACGCTGCTCGCACAGCTCGCCACGCAGGTGATTGTGATCGGTGTGATGTTGATTTTGGCCGGTCTTCTCGGTGGGCCAGCCAAGGCCTCGAAGTCCGTCCGCCAGTGGTTTGCGCCGGTGCTCAACGGCTACCCGGAAGCGAGCTATGTGGGGGTTGGGCTGCTTGTGCTGCTGTTCCTGATTTGGTCACCGATTCCGGCCGCCAGCCGCGCATCGTTCATCATCATTTTCATCATCCTCGTCTTCCTCGGGCTCTACATGCTGCGGCGCGAAACGCTGCGCGAGTTCCCAGGTTCGGCTGGAGCAAGCGGCGATTCGCTGCGCGCCGGTACAGCGAAGATCGGGGCGGCCTTTAGCCGCGCTGGCGCCGCCGTCAAGGAAACGACCTCGAAGGCCGCGCATGACGTCAAGGAACGAACCGCGAGCCACAAGGACAAGTCATCGTCCTCCGGCGGCGGTAGCGAGAGCCAGCGCATGGCCGACCTCGAACGGCTCGTCTCGCTGCGCGACAGCGGCGCACTTACCGACGAGGAGTTCGCAGCCGAAAAGGCGAAGATCCTGGGCGCAGGCGGCGCGCCCTCCAGCAGCTAACTCGGCGGTGGCCAGCGACCCGCGGCGCCCCCTGATTGCAGGGGTTGGGCAGGCGACTTGGCGCGGAGGAGACGCGCCGGATCCGATCACGATGTGCGCGGAGGTGATCAACAGCGCCAGCCACGACTCGGGCGCCGGCGGCGCTCTGCTTGGCCGCGCCGCGGCGCTCGGCGTTGTTGACATCGCCTCACGCCGCTGGACGGACCCGGCCTCACTGATCGCCAAGCAGCTTGGGATAGAACCGAAGCTGACGTTGCGGACCGAGCTTGGCGGCGACGGCCCACTGCGGCTGATCGCCGAGCTAAGCGAGCGGATTGCCAGCGGCGAGCTGGACTGCGCGATTGTCTGCGGCGCCGAGGCGTTGGCAACGCTGGCCAAAGCGATGGCCGGCGGCACCGAGCCTGACTGGCCAGCAGCGGATACCGCTGCCCCAAGCGTCCTGCTGGGGAGCGACAGAGCGCCGGCGACAGATGCTGAGAACGCGGCCAACATGATCGCCCCGATCATCGTCTACCCGCTCTTCGAGTACGCGCTTTGGGCCGATCAGGGCGGAACGATCGAGCAGCACCGCGAGCGGCTCGGAGTGCTCTGGGAGCGATTCGCCATCGTCGCCGAATCGAACCCCTACGCCTGGGCTCAGGAGCCGCCGACCGCCAGCGAGATCGCGACCGCGTCACCACAAAACCGCCTTGTCACTCTGCCCTACACAAAGCTTCTCAACTCGAATATCCAGACAGACCAAGCGGCAGCAGTGATCCTCTGCTCGCAGGAAGTTGCGCTGGAGCTCGGGGTGGCTCGCGATCGCTGGGTCTTCCCGCTCGCCTTCGGCCAGGCCGAGGAGCACTGGTTTGTAAGTTCGCGCGATCGACTTGACCGCTCGCCGGCGATGGGTCTAGCCGCGCGGGGGGCGCTGAACGCGGCAGGGATGGATGCCGCCGATGCCGCCCACCTCGACATCTATTCGTGCTTCCCAAGCGCGGTTCAGATGGCCTGCCACGAGCTGGGGATCGACCCTTGGACCGACTCGCGGCCGCTGACCGTAACTGGCGGGCTGAGCTTCGCCGGTGGCCCCGGCAACAACTATGCAACCCACGCCGTCTGCTCGCTCGTCGAGCGCCTTCGAGAGGATCCCGGCTCGAGCGGGCTGAGCACTGCCGTCGGCTGGTACATGACGAAGCACGCAGCAGCAGTGTTCGCCGCAGGCGAGCCGCAACGTCCGCTGACGAGCGTTGACGCCCGCGGCGAGGCCGGGGCGTTGCCCTCGCGCCAGATGGCGGAAGGTCGCAGCGGATCGGCCACGGCCGAGGCTGCGACCGTCGTCTACGATCGCGAAGGTCAGCCCACCGTCGCGACGCTGACAGGGGTTTTTGAGGATGGCTCACGCGGCGTGGCGCAGAGCACTGAAGCCGGTCTTCTGAGCCAGCTCGCGGAAGAGCCGATCACAGGTCAGCCAATGACGTTCGCCGGCGACGGCACTGCGGCGCTCTCCTAGGAGCTCTCCGCTAGGGGTTTTCGACTAGTTTCGCGCTCTGGCGCTCGGCCGGGATCTCAACGACGTTCCAAGCCAGGTGGAGCCTTTTCAGCAGGCTCACGAGCATCCCTGATGTGTCAATCTCGGAGCGGCGCAACCCGTGCTTGGCTGAGCGCGGAAAGGCGTGGTGGTTGTGATGCCACGACTCACCGAAAGATGGAATCGCTAGCCACCATACGTTGGTCGACTTGTCCTCCACCTCAAAGCGCCGGTTGCCGAAGAAGTGGCAGACCGAGTTGACCGACCAAGTCACGTGGCTTTGCATCAGGACGCGGATCAGTCCGCCCCAGAGCAGCCCAGTTAGGCCTCCGTAGATTGTTCCGGTGATCGCGACTCCAAGGCCAAAAGGAAGAGCCGCTGAGACGAGAATGAAGAACGGGAACGAATAGTGGATCACGCGCATGCCGCGGTCTTCGCTGAGGTCGATCGCATACTTCTTGTGCGTCGCCATTCCGTGAACTCGCCAGGTCCAGCCGACGTGCGCGTGCCAGAGCCCGCGAACCGCACCAAGTACGCCTGAGCCATGGCCGACGTGAGGACTGTGCGGGTCGCCTTCCTCATCGGAATGGGCGTGGTGTTTGCGGTGGTCGGCGACCCAGTCCATTGGCCCGCCTTGGATCGCCATCGAACCGAAGATCGCGAACATGTATTCGATCGGCTTGTAAGTCTCGAACGAGCGATGGGTCAGCAAACGGTGGTAGCCGACCGTGATGCCAAGGCCGCAGACGATGTACATCACGGTGAAGACGATCAGGTCGCTCCAAGCCAACAGATCATGGTTGATCGCTACTGGGAGCAAGGCGATTAGAACGAGCACAGGGCCGAAGACGGCAACGAGGTTGGCGTACTTGTCTACCTTGCGCATTGACTGGATTCTATGGCATCACAGGCACAGCGGAATAAGGCGCAGCCGCCTAGTGCGTAATTTGCCGCAACTAACTGCTCCTAAGCGGGTTTCAGAGAGGCAGATGACGAGCGTGATCAAAGATCGCACGCTGCTCACTCTCTGTGTTGCTGCTGCGCTGCTGGTGTTTGCCCCTTCGGCCGGGGCAGCAGTCACGGCCAAGCCTGCCGCAGGGCAGGTGGCCGCTGGGCAGATCGCGCTGCTTCGCAACGACGGTCGCCGCCCGACGATCGCACCACAGCGGCTTTCGCTGAGGACTGGCAGAGCGAACGTCTACGCCTCCTTCGCAGTGCCAAAGACTTGGGCCGGCAAGCCGATCGAGCTGGCTCTTAAGTCGGGCAGCAATGTTCGCGTGAGCGTTACCGCCGTCCGCGCAGGGAGGCTCCGCTCGCTGCGGTGGTCGACTCGTCCACGGGCCGTCAGCAAGGCGGTCAGCGTCAACCTCCGTGCCGCCGAATCGACTTTGCTTGAGCTGCCGCAGCTACCCCCAGGCCGAGTTGTCCTTGAGATCAGAGCACGTGGACGGGCCGTGATCTCCGGCACGCTTCATATCGCACGCAAGCCCAGCTCGCCGGCGCCGGTGGCTGGGAATCCATCGACCGGTAGCGACCAGAAGCCGGGCGCCGGCGGGGAAGGCTCGGGCGAGCCAGAATCTGGCGCGCAGCCCGACACCCCCGAGCTGCCGATCGACGGCTCGCCATCCGCCCCGGACTCGCCGGTTGACCCAGCCTCACCGTTCGCCGACCTCTCACCGCAGCTGATCGGCGCGCCGCCCGTAAACGCGCCAACGCTGACGGAAGCCTCGGGCCTTGCCGAGAGCGCCCTCAACCCGGGCGTCTATTGGACCCACAACGACAGCGGCGACCGCGCGCGCCTTTTCGCTATCGACGCGATCACCGGCACGCTGCGCGCCACCTTTGAACTTCCCTCGGTGACCGCGACCGACTGGGAGGATCTGGCGATCGCCCCGGACGCCGACGGCAACGATGCTTTCTACATCGCCGACAGCGGCGACAACGGTTCGGCGCGAAGCTCGGTCAAGGTCTACCGCGTTATTGAGCCGACCCTTCCCCCCGCTGGCGGCGCGCCGGTGACGATCACCGCTGGCGCTGTTAACTCCCAGCGACTGACCTACCCGGGCGGTCCGCGCGACGCCGAAGCTTTGGCCGTCGGCTCCGATGGCGCGCTGACAGTGATCTCCAAGCGCGAAGCGCAGGTCGGTGTCTACCGTCTGGCCGAGCCGCAATTCCTTGGTGGCAGCTCACAGCTCAGTCTCGTCGGTCAGCTGCCGATGACTTGGGTTGTCGGCGCCTCGGCGTCACCGGACGGCTCGTTCGTGCTGATCAAAACGGCGAGCGCCGTCCGCGGCTACGCGATCGGCAGCGACGAGAACGTCGCCGATGCGTTGGTTCGTGGCGGCGCCGGCATTGTTCTTCCCTACAACGCCGAGCCCCAGGGTGAAGCGGTTGCGGCGTCTATGAGCGGCCGCGGCCACGCAACGATCTCCGAAGGCATCTCGCAGCCGCTGCAGCAGTGGCGCTGGTAAGAGAAGCGCTCTAGCCGACGTCGAGAACCACTTTGCCGGTAGCGCCGCGGCTGTCGATTAGCTCCAGCGCAGCAGCGGCGTCTTCGAGCGGAAAGTGAGCGCCGACAGGCGGCCGAACGAAGCCCTGCTCGATCAAGTCGGCGATTGCGTCGCCGGTCGCTTTCACCAGCGCCGGGTTGCCGAGCACTGAGGCGCCCCAACCGGCGCCGATCACAGAGGTGTTGTTCAGCAGCAGCCGGTTGACCTTCACCTCGGGGATCGATCCGCCTGTGAAGCCGACGACGACTACTCGCCCGTTCTCCTTCAATGAACGCAGGCTGTCGGTGAAGCGGTCGCCACCGACAGGATCGAGCACCATGTCCGCTCCGCCCAGCGCAAGCACCTCGTCCTTCCAATCACCGTCAGAGCGAACCACCTGATCGGCTCCTGCGTCGCGCGCGACTGCCTCCTTCTCATCGCTTGAGACGACCGCGATCGTGCGTGCGCCGAGCCCCTTGGCGACCTGAATCGAGGCCGTGCCAACGCCGCCGGCGGCGCCGTGGACCAGCACCGTCTCACCGGCCTGGAGTTGGCCGCGGTGAACCATTGAGAAGTGGGCCGTGTGGTAGTTGAGAACCAATGCGGCGCCCTGGCCGTCATCGAGCTCGTCGGGCAGCGCAAAGGTGAAGTGAACAGGGGCCACGGCAACCTCGGCAAAGCCTCCGAGCATGCAGAAGGCGGCGACGCGCTGGCCCGGTTCGAAACCTGAACCGGCAGAGGCGCTGCGCACCACTCCCGCCACCTCGCTGCCGGGAACGAACGGCAGATCCGGCTTGACTTGGTACTGGCCACGGGTCTGCAGCAGCTCAGGGAAAGCAACTCCAGCAGCGGTGACGTCAACGACAACACCCTCTCCCGGCGTCATCGGGTGACCCGCGGAAGCGTCGGGCTCAGGGATGTCAACCAGCTTCAGTGCGGTCGCCGGGCCTGTCAGTTCGCTTATTTGGATAGCTCGCATAAGGCCGCTCAACCTAACAGACCGCCGCCCGCGAGAGAGCGTGGAGGATCAAGGCGAGCCGAGCTGTATAAAGGACTAATGACTTCGCTCCTCTACCGGCTCGGGAAATTCTGCGCCCGCCACCACTGGATTGTGATCGTCTTCTGGCTGGTGGTCGTCGTCGCGCTCGCAGGCTGGGTCAAGAGCAGCGGCGGAATGGTATCCGCCAACTCGGTGAATCTGCCCAACACAGCAAGCCAGAAGGCGACCGATCTCTTAACCGCGAAAGTCCCGGCGCTGCTCAAGCCGACCAGCTCAATCGTCGTTCATTCGGCCGATAAGGGGCCGCTGACAAGTTCGGCAAATACCGCTGCTATTGCCTCAGCAGTGGCGGCTGCGAAGAAGTCTCCCGAGGTTGAGAAGGTAGTGAGCCCGCTGCCTTCGACGCCCGCTTCGCAGGCCGCCGGCGCGCTCGTTAGCGACGATCAGAAAACGGCGCTGATCCAGGTCACGCTGACGCCGGAGTTCGCGATTCCAACCGCGGTCGAAGCGAACAACATCGTCAACCGAATCGAACAACCGCTTACTGACGCTGGGCTTGAGAGCGCCGCCGACGGGAGCCTGGGCGCGGTAGCGGTAGACCCAAACGCGGCCTACCTGTCGTTCGCGATTGGGATCGCCGCAGCGCTGATTGTGCTGCTGCTGACCTTTGGCTCGGCCGTAACGATGCTGCTGCCGATCATCACGGCGATGTTCGGCGTCGTGATCGGCACGATGGTGATCACGCTTCTCTCGCACATCAGCAGCGTCCCTTCGTCGGTCGGCGCGCTCGGCGGCATGATCGGGCTTGGCGTCGGGATCGACTACTCGCTCTTCGTCCTCTCACGCCACCGCGAGCAGCTCGCCGACGGGATGGACATCACCGAATCGATCGGCCGCTCTGTTGCGACCTCCGGCGGCGCCGTACTTTTCGCTGGAACGACAGTCGTGATCGCGCTGTGCTCGCTGGCAATTGCCGGCATCCCGATCGTCGCCCAGCTCGGCTACCTCTCGGCGATCTTTGTCGTCACCGCGATCCTCTCGGCGCTGACGCTGCTGCCGGCGGTGCTCGGCCTGCTCGGCAGGCGCTACGACGCGCTGCGACTGCCGTGGCTGCATAGCCGCACCTCGAAAGCCGTCGACCACGACAAGGGTGGCTGGGCGCGCTGGGCGGGCGGCATCGCACGCCACCCATGGCCACCGCTGATCGCCGCGATCGCAATCCTGGCCGTTATCGCCGTGCCCACGACGAAGATGATCTTCGGCCAGATCGACACCGCCGCCGGCTCGAAGGATTCACAGGCAACGAAGGCTTACAACCTC
>CAJBIG010000235.1 GCA_903953065.1 uncultured Solirubrobacterales bacterium | reverse complement strand
GGCGATGATCATCGCCGTTGCGACTGCCGGCACGTGTAGAGCCCGCAGCAAGATGATTCCGGCAATGCCAAGCGCAACGGCCACAATCAGTGCTCCGGAACGAGTCCACGTGAGGTCGGTCAGATCGGGCGGAACGTCGATCAGTCCGAACAAGGCAAGGCCGATGATCCCAGCCACGATTGTGGCTGCAGTCGCGAAGAGAATGTTGCGTGGGTGGGCCTGGTCCGAAAGCGGGAAGGCAACGATGATGAAGATTGTCGGCCCGACCGATGGGACCACAAACGGTTCGCTCGCAATCACTGCGACCGCGCAAAGGAGCGCAGTCAGGACCGTGGCGACGATCAAGATGTAGAGCGACCCGGAGCGGTAGGGGAGGCTGACGTCGTTGATCTTTGCCCGTCGCGGGAGAATGTCGGAGATGTTGGAGTACGCGCGAGTCAAGATTGCGCGAAGACTACCCCGGCTAGGGTCTTCGGCGTGATTTCGGCTCAAGACTCGGCCACCGGCGCTGACGCGACGATCCTCGTTGAAGGCTTGGAACGGGTCTATTCGAGCGGCCTGCGCGCCGTCGACGGCGTTGACCTGGCAGTTGCCGCCGGTGAGATCTACGGCTTCCTCGGACCCAACGGCGCAGGCAAATCGACGACGGTACGGATTCTTACGACCCTACTTCGCCCCACGGGCGGCCACGCCAGCGTTGCTGGCTTCGACGTAGTCAAAGAGGCCTCTCAGGTCCGTCGCTCGATTGGTGTCGCTCTGCAGGAGGCCGCACTTGACCCTCTGATGACTGGGCGCGAGCTGCTTGAGCTGCAAGGCGCGCTCCATGGTCTCAGGCGGGCGGAATCGAAGCTCCGCGCAGAGGAGCTGCTCGAGCGCGTCGACCTCGTCGCTGCGGCCGAGCGCTTGCTCAACACCTATTCCGGCGGCATGCGGCGCCGCCTCGACCTCGCAATGGCGCTCGTCCATCGCCCGATGGTGCTCTTCCTCGATGAGCCAACAACCGGGCTTGACCCGGTCAGTCGCTCGTCGCTTTGGACCGAGCTGCGAAAGCTGAACGACGAAGGGACGACGATCTTCTTGACGACTCAGTACCTCGAAGAGGCTGAGCAGCTTGCCGATCGGGTCGGGATCATCGACCACGGCAAGATCGTCGCCGAGGGCACGCCGCAGGAGCTTGGCCGGCTCGTCGGCGAGCCCGGCCTCTACGTCAAGCTGATCGACCGGTCACAGTCCGAGCGCGCACGAGACCTGCTGGCCGTGCACGGCGCCGTCAGTGACCGTGAGGCCGGGGGGCTGACGATTCGCACCTCGCTTGGTGCGCGGGCGATCGCGCCTATCGTTCGCACGCTCGACGAGGCGCAGATTGAAGTTGACGCCGTTGAGGTTGAGGAACCGACACTCGACGACGTCTTCATTGCCGTTACTGGGCACCGCGCCGAAGATGCCAGCGAGGACGATTCTTGAGCAGCTTTGCGCTGGAACGCGATCTAGCGACGCAAGGCCGCGTTATTACTGCCCTTGCCAAACGGGCGCTCCGGGTTCAGCTCCGGCGTGCACAGTTTCTGCTGCCTTCATTCCTACTGCCGCTTCTGCTGCTCGCGGTCGTCGCCAGCGGTACGTCCGCGGCTCAGCAACTGCCGGGCTTTCCCAATACCGGTTCGTATGTCGGTTTCGTTGTCTCAGGGACGATCATGCAAGGCACCCTGCTGGCTGGCCTGATGGCCGGGATCGCGATTGCGGGCGACATCGAGGGCGGGTTCTTCGACCGGCTCCTCTCGGCACCGATCCATCGCGTCAGCATCGTGCTCGGCCGCGTCTTGGGGACTGCGCTGATTGGAATGGTCCAGGCAATTCTTTTTGTCTCGGTCGCGCTGCTGATGGGGGCGGATTTCAAAGGCGGCGTAATCGGCGTCGCGCTGACCGTCCTGCTCGCCGCGCTCAGCGCATCGGCCGCCGCCGGCCTCGGCGCAACGATCGCGCTTCGAACCGGCTCGCTCTCGTTGATGCAGAACCTTTTTCCATTCGTCTTTGTGCTGCTCTTCACGGCGCCGGCATTTTTCCCGCGCGCGCTGCTGAACCCTGTGCTGGAAACGATCTCGGTGGTAAACCCGCTCAGCTACGTCGTCGAGGGGATGCGCGGGGCGCTCTTCGACAGCGCAGCGCTCGGCAGCGTATGGGCCGGCTTCGCAGCCGGAATCGGCTCCGTCGTCTTCACCTGCGCTCTTGCAGTCTGGGCCATGCGATCGAGGCTTAGCTCGTGAGCACTCGTGGGCTGGCATATACGGGGGGCGTCGGCTTTGCGCTTTGGCGCAGGTCGCTGCTTGAGCTTGCGCGCGTCCGCGGCGGGCTGCTGCCAACGACGGTCGCGCCGCTGATCTTCCTGCTCGGCAGCCTCGGCCAGTTCGGCCGACTCGACCAGCTCGTCGGATTCCCAACAACCTC
>CAJBIG010000234.1 GCA_903953065.1 uncultured Solirubrobacterales bacterium | reverse complement strand
GCCGAAGGCCAATTCTGGGTTCCGCAGGACCGCGGCAAGGTCTGCCCCAAGCCTTCGCAGGTGCCGGCAGCGATCTACGACCTCGCCTGTAACAGCAATTAGCGCCGCGCCAGCGGTGCCGTCCCACGCTGCGACCACACTTGGCCGGTGAACTCTGATGTCACCGATGAGCTGAAGCGGGAATCTCGCGAAACCCGCTGGGAAGCAAGCTCGGCCGTGCTCGTTGTCGTCTTACTTCAGGCGGCGCTGGGCGTTCTTAGTCTGCGCCACGGCTGGACTCTCTGGGGCGTGGGTGGCTGGGTTTGGTTGGTTCCTATCTTCCCCGAGCTGCTGTTGGCAATAACTGTCGCGGCCGAAGGTCGTGGGGGTGATCTTGACCAGACCGGTGAGCGCCGCAAGCTCGGAGTGGCGCTGCTGGTGGTCGTCGCTGTCTTAAACGCAGTTGCGCTCGCTTTGCTGATCATGGAGCTCTTTACCGGCGAGGTGCGCACGGGCGGCGAGCTGGCAATCGAGGCAGTTGTCGTTTGGTCAACGCTTGTATTCACCTCCGGAATGCTTTTCTGGGAACTGGACGGCGGCGGCCCGCGTGGCCGGGCCTTCGAGCCAGGTGGCCAGCGCGACTTCCTCTTCTCCGAGATGACGGCGCCAAAGTTGGTCTCACCCGACTGGCACCCTCGCCTGCTTGATTACATCTACCTCTCGTTCACGACGGCGATCGCTTGGAGCGCCGCTGACGTGATGCCTTTGAGTCGCAAGGCGAAAGTGATGATGGCGATTGAAACATCTCTCTCGGCGCTGACGATCCTGCTCGTTGCCGCAAGGGCAGTCAGCGTGATCGGCTGACGCTCATTGCGCAGCCGCGCCGCCGCTGAGCGACGCGTCCGAATAGACTTGCTCTCATATGAGCAAGCCAGAACTAACCAGCCGCCACCGCGACACAGTTGAGGAGATCTTCCGTCACCCGACCAGTCACAACATCGAGTGGCGTCACGTGATCACACTGCTCGAGCATGTTGGCGAGGTCGCTGAGGAGCACAACGGAAAGGTCAAAGTGACGCTTGGGCCGGAGACTGAGGTTTTCCACCGCCCGCGCCACAAGGACATCGATGTGCAGATGGTCGTTGACCTGCGCCGGATGCTGACCAACGCCGGGTACAACCCCGACGGCTCACCGGCCGTTGAAGACACAGAGACGCGCGACCACGGCGACGGTCGCTGGGGCGCGCCGTAAGCTGACGCACCCCAGCGCTGCGCGATTAGCGCGCCGCCGCTGGTTCTACTTCGTGGTCGTGGTTGGCGAGTCGGCGTTCGGTGCTGCCTGACCGGCGCCGGGAGCCATCATCCCTGGAGGAGGGCCGCCTTGGCCTGGACCGGCGTGGCCACGCTGGCCGGGACCGCCGCCCATCTGACCTTGCTGCGCGCCGCCGAACATTCGGCCGCCATCATGCTTGCCGCCGTGGCCACCGCCAGCGTTCAGCGCTACGACCAGCGCGATGATGCTGAGAATCAGCGCTAGACCAGCGCCTACGGCGAGCAATACTTTCTGAACTTGATCTGACATATGCATCTTGTGAATCCTTTCTGTTCGCCCGCAGGCGCTTGACTGTGATCACAACTCAAGGGCCCTTCTCTTAAGCATCTCTGAGGCTGACGCCGACCGCTCAATAGAATCGGTGCTGCAGAGTTGGTGCAGTCTTGAAGCTCTCTTCACTCAAAACCAGCCTCCCATCGCTTGCTGCCCTAGCTGCCAGCGTGTTGCTTCTGGCTGCCTGCGGCGGCAGTGAGGCGATGATGAGCAGCACGGAAACGGCGCCCGAGGCGAGCAGCACTGAGAGCAAGGCGGCGGCCTCGACGGCCGCAGAAACCGCAACCGCCGCCAATCCAGTGACGGTCGCCGGCAGCGGCCGATGCAGCGACTTCTCAAACCAGGCCGCGGCTCAGCGCGCCGCCAACACGCGCGACGGGGACGGTGACGGCGTCTACTGCGAATCGCTGCCCTGCCCGTGTCTGAAGAAGGGCGCGTCGAAACCGACCGGGACGGCTTCGCCGTCCAACCCCGAGGCCGGCTGCGTGAAGCCGTCAGCCGTACAGCAGGTCGGTTTTAGCGCGACCAAGTACCCGAACATTCGCCGCCACTTCCTTAAGGCGATCCGTAGCGGCTGGCCGGCGACCCTGGTGGTCGACCGACGCGGCACCGACGCCCGCCGCAAGAGGTTGCTGGCGAACGTGGCAACGAAAGACGGCTATGACCGTGACGAGTATCCGCCGGCGATGGGCCGCGGGCGCGGCTCGGAAGCGCTAACTCGCGGCGCCAACCCGGTCGGCTGGATGGCAAGCGTGATGCTCGTCCCCAGCAGTGAGAATCGCTCGCACGGCTCGGTGATGGGGATCAAGCTGCGCCGCTTCTGCAGCGGCACGCGGTTCAGCTACCGCTTCTACTAGCCCCGCCCCGTCATGCATCGCGGCGCGTCGAATGTAGACTCGCTGGCAATGGAACTCTTCGGTGAAATATCACCCGACCGCGCGCTGCTGGTGGTCGCGCTGCGCGAGGAAGGTGAGCACCTTCACGAGCTTGGCCTGCCCGTGCTCGTGACCGGTGCCGGCAAGGTGCGCGCCTCCGCCGCGACGGCGAGGACTCTCGCCGAGCAGCGCCCCTCGGAAGTAATAAATCTTGGCACCGCGGGTGCGCTGAAGGACGGCCTCAGCGGAATTCACGTGATCGGCCGCGCCGTTCAGCACGACTTCGATGGCGAAGCGATCTTTGCGCTCACCGGCGAGAACTTCGGTGCCCCGCTGGAGCTCGGCGACGGCCCAGGGCTAGCTACCGGTGACCGCTTCGTCGCCGACCCGCAGCTGCGCGAGCGGCTCGCCAAGCTGGCCGACTTGGCCGACATGGAGGGCTACGCCGTGGCCGCGGTCGCACAGGCCGTCGGCGTTCCGGTCAGGCTGGTGAAGATCGTCAGCGACGACGGCACCGAGCACGCCGCGCGCAGCTGGAGCGACTCGATGGCCGACTGCGCAGAGCAGCTTGCCGGCTGGACTGCGCGCGAAGTTGCTTCGTAGCCTGCCGTGACGGTCGCGAAATCCCAGCTTTTCGAGTTTCAACAGGCAAGCTGTTGATGCCTGAACCAATACCTTAAGGCAAGGAGAATCGGTGACCGAATACAAGGGAATGGCCGTCGAACGCGACGGCGAGAGCTACACGACGCGCCGCGAGAGCCGCGAAGCGCTCGTTTTGACGACGCTTGATTTCGGCCCACGCCGGGATCCAAAGCTCGATACGACGCTCGCTTTCTTCGATCACATGCTCGAAATGCTTGGCTGGTACGCCGACATCAACGTCGACGCCAGCTACGAAGTACGCACCTACCGGTTGATGCACGTCGTGATGGAAGACGTCGGCCTTGCGCTCGGCGCGGCGGCAGGCCAAGCAATCAGTGATCGCATTGCCGACGGCGTTGAGTCGAACGGTTTCGCCTACGGAGTGATGGATGAGGCAAGCGCGCTGGCGCAGATCTCGTTCGAAGGCCGAGCCAACACATTCGTAAAGCGCGGGGGAGCGGCATCGTTCGAGCGCGTCGAGGATGTCCTTTGCGTCGATCTGGTCGCCTTCTTCGAGGGCTTCTCGCAGGGCGCCCGCTGCACGATCCAGCTTGACCTCTTCGACGACAGCAACGACCCGCACCACGCCTGGGAGGCCGGCTTCCGCGCTTTCGCGCGCGCGCTGCGGGCGGCGTTCGTAGCTAACCCGCGCCGCGCCGGAATGACGGCCGGCGTCAAGGGAACACTCGACTGATCATGAACCGGCGTGTCTGAGCAGGCGCCGATGCGCGTGCTGGCGTGGAGCGAGCTCGATGCCGCTGCCCGCGAGCAGCTACTCGGCCGCGGTGTAACGGCGATTTTCGACCCCGAGCTGCGCGAATCGATCGAACTGATCGTCGAAGACGTGCGCGAGAACGGCGACGCCGCCGTCATCGGCGCGCTGGCGAAGTTTGACGGTTGTGAGATCGCCGAAGGCGGACTCCAGATAACCGAGGCTGAGTTTGCCGGAGCGCGCGAATCGGTTCCCGCGCCGGTGCAGGCGGCGATCGCTGAGGGAATCGCGAACGTGCGCGCCTTCAACGAGGAGCTCACCCGTGAGCGCGAGTGGCGGGTCGAAATTCAGCCCGGCCTAACAGTCGGCGAGAAGGCGACTGCGATCGCCAGCGCCGGACTGTTCGTTCCCAGCGGCAAGGGCTCGTTCCCTTCGGTCCTCGTGCAGATCGCCACTCCCGCCGTGGTCGCCGGAGTGCCGGAGATCGCCGTTGTCGTGCCTCCGGTCCCGGGCGGCGCCGGCGAGGTTGACGCGGCCGTGCTCTGCGCAGCCGACCAGCTCGGGATTAGGCAGATCTTCCGTGCCAACGGCCCCGCCGGAGTGGCGGCGCTCGCTTTCGGCACCGAGTCGATCCCAAAGGTGCGCAAGCTGCTCGGCCCTGGCAGTCCGCCGGTGCAGGCGGCTCAGATTGCCTGCCAGCAGTACGGCTGCCACACGCAGATGCTGCTCGGGCCTTCCGAGTCGTTGATCCTCGCCGACGACAGCGCCGACCCGCGCCTGCTTGCCGCCGACCTGCTCAACGAAGCCGAGCACGGCCCTGATTCGGCTTCGCTGCTCGTTACCGACAGCGAGGCGCTGATTGAGGCAACGCAGATTGAGATCGCCCGCCAGATCGCCGCGCTGCCGGAGCCGCGCCGCGCTTACGCTCATGCCGCTCTGGGCGAGAACGGCGGCGCGATTATCGTCGCTGACCTAACCGAAGCCGCGCTTGTCACCAACTGGTACGCGCCCGAGCACATGCAGATCGTCGCCCGTGACGAGGAAGCGGTGCTGGCGATGATCGATCACGCCGGAGAGGTGCTACTCGGCCAGCAGACGCCGGTTTCGCTTGCCAACTACGTGATCGGGGTTCCCGCGGCGCTGCCGACCGGTGCCTTCGCGCGCGTTACCGGCGGCGTGACCGCCGAAACCTTCCTCAAGAAGGTCTCAATTGCCAAGGCCGACGCCGCGGCGCTGGAACGGCTCACTCCCGGGGCGCTGGCGCTGGCTGTTCATGAAGGCTTCCCCGCTCACGCAGCGGCGCTGCGTGCTCGGCAAAGCGGCTCCTGAGTCTCGAGCTGCGCGCCCGTAGCTGAGCTCCGCGCTCAGCCCTGCGGCTCGTCGGCTGCCGGCTCGGCCGGAGCCGCCGGCTCGGCTTCCGGCGCGGCGGATTGCGGCGTTGTCTCGATTGCCGCCGCTGGCGCGGCCGCAACGGCGCCGCGCTGCGCTTCCCAAACCTTGTTTAGGTTCATCTGGAAGAGGTAGACCGCGACCGGCGAGAGGAAGATCCAAAGCAGCAGGCCGAGGCCGGCGTCGAAGCCGTCGCCGGCGCCGGTGAGTCGGCTGGCAGCGTTCATCCGCTTGAAGCTGTTGTAGTGCGAGACGAACGGCGGCACGATGATGAAGGCGCCCAAGGTGATCGCCACCACCGAGGTGCCTGGGCTCTCGCCGCATTCGTCGGTGCCGCGCGACTCGCCGAGATCCTTCATCTCGCGGTTCACGAAGTAGTACCAGAAGATGTAGTAGATCCCGAGCGTGATCAAAGTCAGCCCGATTACGCCAAGAGGGTTGCGAATCTTCGCCGTTGCGGGCGTGCCTGTGATTGGGACTACTTCAGCCATCTGAATCTCCCGTTCCGTTTGGTGACGAATGTCATCGTACCGGCTGCAGCCGCCGTATGCTGCGGCTTATCCCGGACCGGCCGCAGGCGCGTCGTAGCTGCCCTCTGCAGCGACCTTCTCGACCTTGCCGCTAGGCACAAAGATCAGCGCGAAGAAGAAGAGAACCACGAGCACGCCGGTCATGATGTAAAAGATCGTCTGCGTCGACTGGGCGTAGGAAATCTGGATTCCCTTGAAGATTTCGGCCGCCTGCGCGCCGCCTCCGCCGCCGGTTGATGGCGCGCCGCTCGAGAGGTCGGAGGCGATCTGATCAGCCTGAGCCTTCGGCAGTCCAAGCTTGCCGAGGTTGTCCTCAATGTTGAGCCGGTTCTGCGTGATCAGAATCGTTCCGAGAATCGCCAGGCCGACGCTGGAGCCGTAGTTCCTGACCGTCTGCGTGATTCCCGTTACCTCGCCATATGTGCTCGCTGGCGCACGGTTAATCGCATCGGTATTAGCGGGGGAGAGGATCAGGCCGATCCCAAAGCCGGCAAGGATGATGTAAGGGATCTGCGCGTTCACGCTGAGGTCGGTCAGCTCTGAGGCCCAAAGGTAGAAGCCGATCGCACCGATCAGCCCGCCGGCAACGATCGCCGGGCGCGCGCCAACCTTGTCGAGTATCCGCCCGCCAATCTGCGTTGCGACTGCAAAGCCAATGAAGAAATAGAGCAGGTAAAGCCCCGCATCGGAGGAGCTCTGGCCAAGCGCCAGCTGCGCGTACGTACTGGCGAAGAAGAAGAGCGGTATGAAAACGATCATCAGCAGGAAGAGCACAACGTTGTCGGCGGCGAAGGCCCTGTTGCTGAAGATCCGCACTCGAATCAGCGGGTCACTGGTGCTCAGCTCGTGCCGGATAAAGGCGATGATCAGCAGCGTGCCGATCACGATCGCACCGATCGTCTTCGGACTGCCCCAACCCCATTGGCTCGCCTGCTGCAAGCCGAGCACGGAGAGCGCCATGCCGCTGGTTATAAGAACGGCGCCACGGTAGTCGATCGGCGCCGGTGTGCGCTCATCGTCGGGCTTGGCGATCATGATCAGTACCAGCGCGATGATTGCGATTGGAATGTTGATCCAGAAGATCGCCCGCCAATCGACCTGCGTTAGGTAGCCGCCCGCGATCGGGCCGACCGAGGTGAGCGCGCCCGTAATTCCAAAGAAGATCCCCAGCGCTTGACCGCGCTTTTCGATCGGATAGGCAGAGATGACCAGTGCCAATGCGGCCGGAATCATAAGTGCGGCGCCGATGCCCTGGATCACGCGGAAGGTGATGATCCACGGCTCCGCGAGACTGCCACTTGGCGTTGCGCCGCAGAGTGCGGAGGCGACCGCGAAGATGATTACGCCGAGCGTGACGACTCGCCGCTTGCCGAACGTGTCGCCAATTCGGCCACCGAGAGCGAAGGTGGCTGAAAGCGCCAGCAGGTAGCCATTGACGATCCATTGAACGCCGGTTTCGCTGAGGCCAAGATCTTTCTGAATCTCGGGGATCGCGATCGAAACGATCGTCATGTCGATGAAGGTCATCCCGACGGCGAAGATCATCGCCGCGAGGATCCAGTTGCCGGAGCGCTGCTTCTTGGCAGGAGCCTTGGGCATCAGGCGTGGAGACTACAGGCGGATCAGGAGGTCGACACGAGGGCTCAGCGGACGCGGCCGGTGAG
>CAJBIG010000233.1 GCA_903953065.1 uncultured Solirubrobacterales bacterium | reverse complement strand
GGGGACGGCAAGCGCAAACTCGCCTACAGAGCGGTCGCTGCCGGGCTACTTGAGCGGCGCCGTTAGCTAGCGTCGGGCGCGCTCCACGGCATCTTGCCGTGGCCGAGCCGCGCCATAAGTGTTCTGAAGCCCCACCACTGGTAGAGGATGATCACCGGGATCATCACGACGGCCGCAACCGTCATCACAACCAAGGTGTAGTGCGAGGACTGAGCGTTCTCAATCGTGACCGAATCGCCAAGCGAGATCGTTGAAACGATGATCCGGGGGAAGAGGCCGATGAAGAGCGTCGTTACCCAGCCGATGATCGTCAGAATCGTGCAGATGAAGGCGCGTGCAAACTCGCCGCGCTGGGCGTTGATCACGGCAGCGATCAACGCGATCAGTCCGAGCGCTGCGGGTATTGCCACCGGCAGGATGCTGCGCGCGTTGACGGAGTTGGCTACGAACGGAGTCGCGACGAGGAAGCCGCCGCCCAAAAGCAGCGCCGGCAGTGTGAGGTTCGGCAGCAAGTGGCGGGCGTCAAGCTTGACGATGCGCTCGCGGATTCGCTCGCCAAGCTCACCGTCGAGCCGCAGCGAAAGGAAGAGCGCGCCGTGGAAGGCGAAGAGCGCCGTCAGCGAAAGCGCGCCGAGCACCGAGTACGGCGTAATGAAATCAAGGATGTCGCCGAAGTAGCGCATCTCCCCCACGCGGCCGCCGCCTGCGACCGGAAGGCCGGCCAGCAGCACGGAAAGAACGAGCCCCCAAATCAGCGGCGCAGCGACGCTGGCACCAATGTTGATCGCCGACCAAAGGCCGCGCCAGCGCGGATCTACGCGGCCACGCCACTCGAACGAGACAACGCGCATCAGCAGCGCGATGATCAGCACAACGAGCCCCAAATAGGCGCCCTCGAGCCAGGTTCCGTACCAGGCCGGGAACGAGGCGAAGGTAAGGCCGCCAACTACCAGCAGCCAAACCTCGTTGGCATCCCAGACCGGGGCGATCGTCTCGATCATTTCGCTGCGCTCATCCTCGTTACGAGCGGCAACGCCCATCATCATGCCGACGCCGAAGTCGAAGCCTTCGAGCACAAGGTAGGTCGACCAAAGGCCGGCAATGACGAAAAACCAGAGTTCAGCTAGCGACATCGTTAGTAGCTCGGTACCGGTTCGGGTTCGGGCTTGGCGTCTACTTCGGGCAGAATCTCCGGCGGGTCAAGGATCGCGTAGCGGCGCAGCAGCACGAAGGCCGTGATCCCGATCGCGATGTAGAGCAGCATGAAGGCCGTGAGGCTGGCGATTATCTCACCGGCTCCAACCGACTGCGAGAGTCCGTCGGCAGTCTTCAAGACGCCATAGGCAACCCAAGGCTGGCGCGCCGTCTCGGTGAAGACCCAGCCAATCAGAGCGGTAATGAAAGGCAGCGAAATTCCCGCGACAGCGACCTTCAAGAACCAGCGCGACTTCTCCAAAGTTCCACGCCAATAAAGGAATCCACCAAGCAGCGCAATCGCCGCCGAGAGCGAACCGAGATAGGCCATTCCGCGCATCGACCAGTAGGCCAGCTTTACGTCAGGGATGTAGTTG
>CAJBIG010000232.1 GCA_903953065.1 uncultured Solirubrobacterales bacterium | reverse complement strand
GCAGCGATGCACGGCAACAAGAGCCAGCGGCAGCGTGAGCGCGCACTAGCCGACTTCGAGAAGGGCAAAGTGACGACGCTTGTTGCGACCGACGTCGCCGCCCGCGGCATCCACGTTGACGGCATCTCGAAGGTGATCAACTTCGATCCCCCCGGCCAGACAGAGGATTACGTTCACCGCACCGGCCGCACCGGCCGCGCAGGCGAGCGTGGAGTGGCAGTGACCTTCGTATCCCAGGATCAGCTTGGTGACATGAAGAAGATGACTCGCCAACTGAAGCTCAGCGATGAGCTGCAAGCGGCCGTCGGTGACAGCCCCCACCAGAACCACCGCGGCGGAAAGCCGAGCGGCGGCCAGACCGGTGGCGGCAAGCCAAACGGCGGTGGCAACCCGAACCGCGGTCGCCCGTCAAACAAGAAGCGCAGTGGCAACGGCGGCAGCGGCGGAGGCAACGGTCACAGCAGCGGCCCACGCACCGTCGCCAGCGCCGGCTCGCGCTAAATAGCGCTAGTCGGCACGAAACTTGCTGAGCAATTAGCGTTGGACCCCAGTCGATGACCAAGAAAGCTGCAAGACCGCCGTTGGCCTGGGGCTTGACCGCGCTCGCGGTGGTCTCGATGGGCGCCGGCGGCGGCGTCGCGTTCGCAGCCGGTTACGGAAGCAATTCGCTGGCCGCCGGCTTCGCGACCGTCTTTGTGGTCGCGTCCGCGGTTCTCAGCGTGCGCGAACGACTCTGGTACGCAGGCATGATCAGCGCTGTCGCGACATTCCTGATGTTGCTACTGGCCTACGTGACCGCCGGCGCCCCGGTCGCCGCCGGGATTGCGATGACGCTGGTGGCCTTCTTCGGCGCGATCTTGGCTGCGGGCAGCTCGGCTCTCGGCGTCGCCGGCATGTTGCTCTCGCTGGCCTACTTTCTGCCGGCTGCGACGAGCACCACGCGCGGTCTCGACCTCGCCCGAGCCGTCGAACTTGGACTGATCGGCGTCGGCGCGGGGCTCGTGGTGGTTGGCCTACTGGTCGCCCTTCGCTCACTACGTGGAAAGTCGCCCAACAAGGCGGAGAAAGACGCGGCATACGCTGCGGCCAACCCGGCGCCGCTGGCGGCAATCGGCGCTTCGCTGCAACAACGCGACGACATCTTCCGTTACGCGCTGCGGCGCTCTCTGGCTCTCGGCGTCGCGATGGGAATCTTCCAGATCGACAGCAACCACAACGTCTTCTGGATCATGCTTACGATGTTCATTGTGCTGGGGCCGGATCGCGCGTCGAGCTGGCAGAAGGCGCTTCAGCGCAGCGGCGGTGTGATCATTGGCGCGTTCGTCATCAGTGGCCTCGCGCAGATCTTGCCGGTCGAAGCGATGGTTGGCCTCGCAATAGTCGCGCTTCTTGGCGGGCTGCTCTACTTCCAACGCAACTACACGGTCTACGCGGCCGGCCTCACGTTCATGGTCCTCACGATCTTCGGCGCGAAAGACGCCAACTTCACAGGCTGGGCCGAGCGCCGCGTCGTCGACACGCTGATCGGTGCCGCGATCGCTCTACTCGTCGGCTACGTTGTGCTGCCGGAACGCAAGCAAAAAAGCTAGCCCTGAGCCTGCGCCAGATCATCGTTGCG
>CAJBIG010000231.1 GCA_903953065.1 uncultured Solirubrobacterales bacterium | reverse complement strand
GCTCGTCGATCATTGACGCGCTCTCAACAATCGTCACCGACGAAACTCAGGTCAAGATCCTCGCCTGGTACGACAACGAGTGGGGCTACGCCAACCGCTGGGCTGAGCTGGCGCGCCGCGTTGCGCTGGCGACCTCGTCCAGCGACCAGTGATGGCAGACTCTGCGGCCGTGAGCGGCAAGAGCCCCGGCGATCTGCGCAACTACGTTCTCGTAACGGCCGCCTACTGGGCCGACACGCTCGCCGACGGCGCCAGCCGCATCCTCGTTCTCTTCTTCTTTTACAACCTTGGCTACACGCCGTTCGAGCTCGCAACGATCTTCGCTTTCTACGAGCTGTTTGGCATCTTCACGAACCTCATTGGCGGCTGGCTGGCTGCCCGCTTCGGGCTCAAGTTCACGCTCTTTGGCGGCCTCGGCGTGCAGATCGTGGCTCTTTCGATGCTTGCGCTGGCACCAGAATCATGGTTGGTCGTTCCGTACGTGATGGCCTCGCAGGCACTCTCCGGAATCGCCAAGGACTTGACGAAGATGAGCAGCAAGAGCGCCGTCAAACTGGTCGTCAACGACGGCGACGAAGGTGCGCTCTTCCGCTGGGTCTCAATTCTGACCGGATCAAAGAACGCGCTGAAGGGCGTCGGCTTCTTCCTCGGCGGCGTCTTGCTGACGCTGGTTGGATTCCAGACGGCGATGTTGATCCTCACGGGGATTGTGCTGACCGCGCTTATCGCCACGGCCACCTTGATGCACGGTGGCCTTGGCACCGTGAACGCGAAAGCCAAGTTCCGCCACATGTTCAGCCAGAACCGCGCCGTCAACGTGCTCGCCGCGGCGCGAATCTTCCTCTTTGCCTCGCGCGATGTTTGGTTTGTGGTTGGACTACCGGTATTCCTGCGAACGGTGCTTGGCTGGAGCTTCTGGGAGGTTGGCGGCTTCCTGGCGATCTGGGTGATCGGCTACGGCGCCGTTCAGGCCTCGGCCCCGAAGTTCGTCCGGCGCCGCGCGGCCGAGGGCCACGGCGAGCCGGATGGCCGAACGGCAGCGCTGATCGCCTTCGTGCTGGCGTTCTTCCCAGCGGCGATTGCGATCGCACTCAGCGCCGACGTTGATGAAACCTTCGCGATCGTCTTTGGCCTTGCCGCCTTCGGCGTGATCTTCGCGATCAACTCCGCCGTCCACTCCTACCTGATCCTCTCCTACTCGCACGGAGACAAGGTCGCGATGAATGTCGGCTTCTATTACATGGCGAACGCTGCCGGTCGCCTGATCGGGACGCTGCTTTCCGGGCTGCTCTATCAGTGGCAGGGCCTGACAGCGTGCCTTTGGGCCTCTGTGATCTTCGTGATCGCCGCAGGGCTGCTTTCGCTGATGCTGCCCAATCAGCGCGCAGGAGCCGCAAGCGGCGCTAGCTTTTCAAGCGATGGATCGAGCGGGAAGGCAACTCTCACGGCGTGAAGCGCTTGCGCTCGCGGCCGCTGCGACGGGCGCACTGGTAACCGGCTGCTCCGACAGCGCCCCGGCGGCCGGCCGCAAGCGGATCGTCGTGGTTGGCGCGGGGCTCGCCGGGCTTGGAGCTGCCGCGACGCTGCGCGAGCGCGGCTTCGACGTAACGGTGCTGGAGGCCCGTGACCGCATCGGCGGCCGCGTCAACAGCGTTGAGCGGTTCGGCACGACGATCGATCTAGGCGCCGCCTGGATCCACGACAGTCGCGGCAATCCGCTCACCGCCGTCGCCAAGGCGGCCGGTCTGACGACCGTGGCGACCGATTACGACCGCGTCCAGCTTCGAACCGCTGCGGCGCGGCCGGTCGGGGCGGCGGCAACCGCAAGAGCGATGGCGGCCCGCGACAGAATTATCGATTCTCTCTACCGCCAAGCCGAAAACCGGCCGAGCGCGAACCTCTACCCCGCGCTCGCCCGCGAGATCAGCAGGCAGAGGCTCTCCGGGGTCAGCGCTGAGGCGTTGAACTGGCTGCTTGGAGTCGAAGTGCCGCTCGATCTGGGCGCATCACCGCCCCAGCTCACGCTTGAAGGCTTCAACGAGGGCGAGGAGTGGGACGGCGGCCCGGACCTGCTGATCAAGGGAGGCGCGTCGCAGCTCGTAGACAAGATCGCGACTGGAACGAAGGTCGAGACGGGAGTCGAGGTCAGATCGATCAAGCTTGGCCGCTCGAGCGTTGAAGTGCGGACGCGCAGCGGCTCTGTGGTCCGCGCCGACGGCTGCGTCGTGACCGTGCCGCTTGGCGTGCTGAAGGCCGGCGCGATCCGCTTCGACCCCCCACTCCCTGCCGCTTCACGCCGCGCGATCGCGCGGATCGGCTTTGGACTGCTCGACAAAGTCTTCCTCTCGTACGAGACGCCGTGGTGGCCGGAGGCCGCGGATCAGCTCGGGACGGTCGGTCGGCCGCTCGCAAACACCGTGAACCTCTTGCCGCTGTCGAAACTGACCGGCACGCCGCTGGCCGTCGGCTTCACCGGTGGGCCCTACGCGGCGCGCCTTGAGAAGGCCGGGCCCGGAGCAATGACGGCGGCCGTCGTTGAGCAGATGCGTTCAGGCTTTGGCGATGTCGCGACTCCTGCGGCAAGCGAGCAGACCAGCTGGCGCGCGGAACCCTTCACGCGCGGCGCTTACTCCTACCTTGGGCCCGGATCGAGCTACTCGGACCGAGCCGAACTCGGAAAGCTGAACCGACGGCTGATTTTCGCCGGTGAGCACACCAGCATTGACCGCCCGGCAACGATGGACGGCGCTTGGCTCGCCGGGAAGTCGGCAGCGCGGCGCTTGGCTGGCGCGCTGAGCTGAGGTCGCGGGGCTCGGCGCGCTACTTCGCGGCTTGCGCGTCGGAGAGGTACTGCTTC
>CAJBIG010000230.1 GCA_903953065.1 uncultured Solirubrobacterales bacterium | reverse complement strand
CGATCCAACGGTGAGCGCCTCACAGCCGATGCCGGAGCTCGCCGCCAGCGCCGCCAACGCGCTCGCCCACGCAATCGAAGGCGCCGTCACCGGCGTCGCCAGCCCAGTGCCGACGATGGCCGCAATTCGAGCCGCCGTGCTGCTGGCCGAAGGGCTGCCGGAAGAGGGCGAGCCGCTGCTCGACCAACTGGCGCTCGGCGCGCTCCTTTCGGGCTACGCGATCGACGCCAACTGGTACGGGATCCACCACGTGATAAGCCAGACGCTGGTTCGCAACGCTGGAGTCAGCCACGGCGACGCCAACGCCGCGATGCTGCCGATCACAAGCGCGGCGCTGCGCGAGCGGCGCATCGAGGAGATCGCTGCGATCGACGACGCGACCGGCGTTCCGGTCGAAAAGCTGGCGCGCCGCTTCGCGCGCCGCGCGCAGGCCGAGTCGCTGCAGGCAATCGGTGTTGACGAGGCGATCTTGCCGCAGCTCGCCGAGATGGCGAGCCAGCGCAGCGAGCTGGCGTTAACTCCACCGCCGGCCGGCGCCGAGGAACTGCTTGAGCTCTACCGCGCCGCTTGGTAGCGGCGAAGTAGAGGCCGGCAATGCTGCGGCGGCGACTTAGCCGCCTTTGACGAGCGCGATGATCGACAGAACCCAGATGATCGTCAGGCCGACGGTCCAGCGGTTCAGGTTGCGCTCAACCAGCGAGCCGCCACCGAGCGAGCCTTCACCGGTGCCGACGCCGAAAGCGCCCGAGAGACCGGCGTCCTTGCCCGAGTGCATCAAGATCAAGAAGATCACGACGACCGAGAGGATCGCGACTGCTGCTGTAAGAAACTGTGCCATCGCAGGCGATCTTAGCGGGGATCGGGAGTCGGCGACGCGCTTGGCGGTTCAGGCAGCTCGGGCTCAGCGGGCGCTCCCTGCTCGGGCGGCACGAGTTGATCGAGTTCGTGAAGAACCTCTACCGCCTCGCCGCGCAGTTCGCGATCGATCGAACGCCACTCTTCCTCGGAGAGCTTGCCGGTTCGGTAATCCATCTCAAGGTCACGGATCTGGCGGTACTTGGCGTCACGCGCGGCCTCAAGGTCGGCAATTCGCCCCTCGTCATGCAGGTCATCCTGCTCGGCAACCTTGGAGCGCAGCGGCTGGCCAACGAACCAGATGCCCAGTCCGAGAATGACGATTGCGATTAGTGGCGCGATTACAGACATGGCTAAGAAGGGGGCGCTATGCGCGTCCCAGATCCTCCGCAACACGTGCAGCCTGACGGGCGCGAACGCGATCACGCACCCCGCCAACCGCTGGCCAAGCGGCGATCACGGCGCCGATGATGACGATTATCGAACCGATCCAAATCCAGAAGACCATCGGCGAGACGAGCACCCTGAACTGAGCCGGCGGCGGGTTTTCGCGGTACCGCGTAGTCAGCCCGTTCAGCGCTGCTGCAAGGAAGATCGATCGTGCCTTCGGCTCCAGCCCCTGCGAAGCGGCCTTCTCGAAGACGGCGTCACCGCGCCGAACAACCGGCATCAGCGACGAGATGTCGGGCGTCTCAGCAACCCAGAGATCCTTCGTCACTCCGGCCTTGAGGCCGATCTCGCTGGTTGACTCGCCGGCGAAATAGGTGCTTACGGCGCCGAGCATTGAGCCGACCGCCGGGTAATAACCTCGATTTGGGTAGAGATTGGCGACGAACTTGCCGTCTTTGGTTGCTCGAACCTGCGAGCCGAGCGTGATCCGCTCGAGCCTGCCGCCCTGCGTTTCGATCTTTGCCACCGGCTTGACGTAGGTGAACGTGTAACCGTCGAGCGTCGTCTGCTCACCGACGTCGAGCCGAACGTCGCGGACGCTCTGGAAGCTCGACGAGGCGGCGATCCCAATGAAGAGCACGGCTACGCCGATGTGGACGATGAAGCCGCCGTAGCGGGCACGGTTGCGGGCCAACAGCAGCCGGAACGCCGAGAGCGGCCCCTCCCCCGTCATCGCTTGACGAGCGCGCGTACCGCGCCAGAGTTCCTGCACCGAAGTGGCGATCGCGAAGGCGCCTACGACAAACATGATCATCGCGCTAACGGCGCCGTTTGCCGGACTCCAAATGACGCAGCCGATTGCCACCAGCAGCGCCACAAGTGCCGGCACGCGCATGCTGCGCCAGAGCCTCGACCAGCTCGTTCGTCGCCATGCGATCACCGGCCCGATTCCGGAGAGCAGAACGAGAATCAGCACCAGCGGAACGGTGTATTGATCGAACCAGGGCGGCCCAACGGCCTCCTTCTGGCCGGTCAGAGCCTCAGAGATCAACGGGAAGAAGGTTCCCCAAAGGACGACGAAAGCGATCGCCACCAGCACAAGGTTGTTGCCCAGGAAGGCCGACTCTCGCGAAAGCAGCGAATCGAGCCGTGATTCACTCTTCAGCGCGTTGTCGCGGCGCGTGATCACGAGATAGACCGAGCCGACGATCATCACGACGATCAGCGCCGTGAAGAACCAAGCGACTCCGTTGCCCTCCTGAACGAAGGCGTGAATTGAATCGAGGACGCCGGAGCGGACAAGGAAGGTGCCGAGGATTGCCAGAACGCCGGTGGCAAGCACCAGTGAGGCATTCCAGATCTTCATCATCCCGCGCCGCTCTTGAATCTTGACCGAGTGGAGGAAGGCGGTGCCGGTGAGCCAAGGCAGCAGCGCGGCGTTCTCTACCGGGTCCCAAGCCCAGTAGCCACCCCAGCCGAGCTCGGCATACGACCAGCGAGCGCCGAGGATGATGCCGACGCCGAGTGCCAGCCAAGCGGCCAGCGCGTAAACGCGCGTTGCCCTTAGCCACTCTGCATCGACGCGGCGAACAATTAGCGCCCCAACTGCGAAGGCGAACGGAATCGTGAAGAGCGTGTATCCCGAATAGAGCATGATCGGGTGGATCATCATGCTCGGGTGGCGCAGCAGCGGGTTGAGCCCCGTTCCTTCCGGAGGAGCAACCGGAACGGTCTCAAACGGCGAGGCGCTGAAGAGCATCACGGCGGTGAAGAAAGCGCCAAAGCCAAGTAGAACTGCTACCGCGTAGGGCGCAACGTCTCGCAGCCGGCCGCGCAACATCACGACGCAGAGCGACGACCAGCCAGCCAGCAGCGTCAGCCACAGCATCAGCGAACCCTGCTGCGAAGACCACATAGCCGCAAGGCGGTAATACCAAGGCGTTGTCGTCGATGAATGGGTTGCGACGACCGTGAAATGGAAGTCGGAGGTGAAGAAAGCGAACTCGGTTATCAGGAACGCGATCGCGGCCAGCGCGAAAAGCACGTAGAGCGAGCGGCGGCCGGAGCGTACGAGCGCTTCGCGGCCGGTGCGCGCGCCGACGAGCGATGCGCCAACACCGTAGATGCTGAAGCCGAGCGCGAAGATCAGGCAAGCCTGGCCGACCGTTGCCACAGTGGCCCTAGGACTTCTTTGCGCCGGAAGCGGGCGAGCCGGGCTCGCTCTCTTTGAACTTCGACGGGCATTTCGTGATCAGCGTGTCCTTCTCGCCGACGAACGAGTGCGGTGGCGCGGCGGCGCCGGCAGAGCGCACGGTGATGATCACTTCGCGGCCTTCGCGGAACGGGTCGGGGACGGCGCCGATGTAGCTGACGGCGACCGACTTCTTGCTTGTGCGGTCGCGGACGCGAAAACGGATTGCCTCACGCGAGCGAACCACGGAGCCGTCAACGACCTTGCCGGTTAGCTGGTAGCTCTCGCCGGGATTGGTTGAGGCCAGAAGCTGGCTTGGCTGAACTGCGGTGCTGGCAGCCGAGAAGCTTGTGTATGCAAGAGCGCCGACGAGCAGCAGAGCGCAGCTGAGCGCGACGACCATCCGGATGCGGCGTTTGCGGGCGGGATCCATCAAACGTCAGTATCGCAGGATCGCTGACCGAACCGGAGTGTGAAATCGGCCACATAGCGCTCAGCTACCGGGAGCGCCTCCCTGATCGCGGCAAGCTGTCGCGTCAGCGCTCACCGCGAGAGGCGGAGAGCCAAGAGCGGCGGACGAGATTCGAACTCGCGACCCTCAGCTTGGGAAGCTGATGCTCTACCAACTGAGCTACCGCCGCATCACGGCAAGGATACCCGCGAGCGCCGCGCCCGCGCGGGCGGCCCTCTAGCCTTCAGCAGAGTGTGAAGCGCTTCCGACTGATTCCCACAATCGCTGTTCTGCTGACTGGCGGCCTGATCGCGCTGCTGATCTACGGCGTCGCCAACACCGGCGCAGATGACTCGCTCGACGGCAAGGTCAAGGCCGGGCAGCTTCCTCCCGCGCCTGGTTCCAACGTCGAGCTGGCGCGGCTCGACGGCAAAGGCTCACTCTCGCTGGCGCAGCTTCGGGGCAAGATCGTCGTGCTCAACTTCTGGGCCTCCTGGTGCGAACCGTGCCGCGCCGAAGCGCCGGTGCTGATCAACGCGCAGAAGCAGCTTGGTTCGCGCGGCACGGTGCTGGGCGCCAGCTACAAAGACTTCGCCGACGAGTCGCGCGACTTCGAGCGCCGCTACGGGATCAACTACCCGACCGTGCGCGACGATGAGCTAAAACTGGCACCGCTCTTCGGTACGACAAAGCTGCCGGAAACGTTCGTGATCGACGCCAAAGGCCGCATCGTCGCAATCGGCCGCGGCCAGCTTGACCAGAAGTTCCTTGATGGCGCGATCAAGCGCGCGGAGAAGCAGGGCTGATGAGCCGCAAACTTAAAGCCTCGCTCGCCGGCCTGCTGGCGCTCTGCGCGCTGGCGCCGACTACGCCCGCGCTGGCGGCGGTCTCGTTCCCGGATATCGAAAACGAAGTGATGTGCGACACCTGCAACGTGCCGCTGAACATCGCCGAAGCGCCGCGCGCCGACCAGCTGCGCCGTGAGATAAACAAGCTGATCGCCCGCGGCCAGAGCAAGGACCAAATCAAGGCCACGTTGAGCGAACGCTACGGCCCGGCGATACTTGCCTTGCCGCCGGCCTCCGGCTTCAGCCTCACCGCCTACCTTGTGCCCGTAGCAGTGGCGATCGGTTTGCTGCTGCTGGGAGTTGTGTTGCTGAGGCGCTGGCGGCGCAGCGGCCGCGGCGGCCAGCACGACGAAACACCGCTCGACGAAGACGATGCGAGCCGCATCGACGCAGAGCTCGAACGCTTCGGTCGCTGATGTCGCCCTTGATCGCAGCCGCCGACACGACGATTCTCGCCGCCTTCGCGATCGGCTTCGTCTCGTTCGTATCCCCCTGCGTGCTGCCGCTGGTGCCGGGCTACCTCTCGGCGATCTCGGGCTCCAGCATCGCCGAAATCCGCGCCGGCGAGAAACGGCTCAGCCGAATCCTTCTCCCGGCGCTGATCTTCTGCCTTTCGTTCACCGTGATGTTCGTTGCGCTGGGAATGACGGCAACCGGGATCGGCTCGACGCTGCGCGACCACCAGCAGACTCTGAACACGATCGCCGGCGTGACGATCATTCTGCTCGGCGCATTCTTCATGGCGACGCCGTTTGTGACGAAGTTCAATCAGGACTGGCGCCCCGAAGTGCTGATCACGCGCGCCGGCGCCGGCGGCCCCGTGGTGGCCGGCCTCGCCTTCGCTATCGCCTGGACGCCCTGTGTGGGCCCGACTTTGGCGGCGATCCTCGCTGCGGCCTCAACCGCCGACACTGTCGGCCAAGGCGGGCTGCTGCTCTTCTTCTACTCGCTCGGCCTTGCGATTCCGTTCCTGCTGATGGCGATGGCCTTCGACAAGGCGACCGTTGCCTTCAGCTGGCTGCGCGACCGCTACCTGCTGATCACCTTCATCTCCGGCGCGATCCTGATCCTGATGGGGGCTCTTATCCTCACCGGCGAATTGACTCGGCTCAACAGCGAGGCGCAGCAACTGCTGAACTCGCTCGGGCTTGACTTCTTCTACACGATCTAGTCGCGCGTCATCGACTGCGGCGCGCTGACGCCGAGCAGGTCGAGCGAGCGAGCCAGCACTTGCCCCGTAGCGGCGCAGAGGCGAAGGCGCAGGTCGCGCTGCTCAGGGCCAACGTCAAGCACCGGGCAATCGCGGTAGAAGGCGCTGAAGGCCTGAGCAGTCGAGAGCGCGTAGCTTGCGATGCGGTGCGGCGAGCGGCGCTCAGCGGCATCGGCAACCTCGGCTGGAAACTCAAGCAGCTTGCGCACCAACGCCCGCTCGCTGGCGTGGAGTGGCTCGTCTGTTGAAGTGTCAGGGCCTGCTTCTGCGGCGCCACGGGCCAGCAGCGAGGCAATCCTCGCGTGCGCGTACTGAACGTAATAGACCGGGTTCTCAGCCGATTCTTCGCGCGCCAGTTTCAGGTCGAGTTCGATCGTCGTCTCATGCGAGCGCTCGAGCAGGAACCAGCGGGCAGCGTCAACGCCGATGTCCTCAATCAGCTCGTCTAGCGTCACAAAATCACCGGCACGCTTGCTCATCTGCGCCCGCTCGCCGCTGTCAACGAGATGGACGAGCTGCATGATCAGCAGCTCAAGACAGGCTGGATCATGGCCAAGCGCAGAGATCGCCGCATGCATCCGCTTGATGTAGCCGTGATGATCGGCGCCCCAAACGTCGATCATCAGATCGAAGCCGCGGTCGAGCTTGTCCTGGTGATAGGCGATGTCGGAAGCGAAGTATGTGTGTTCGCCGCTGGAGCGCTCAAGTACACGATCCTTGTCGTCGTCGAACTCGGTCGTGCGCAGCCAGAGCGCTTCGTCGCTGGTGTAGGTGCGGCCGTCGGAATCGAGAATCGCGAGCGCCTTGGCGACCGGCGATGGACTGCCAGCGTGGAGCGTCGTCTCGTGGAACCAATCGTCGAAAACGACGCGCAGCCGCGCCAAGCTGCGCTCAGCTTCGGCGACCATCAGCTCAACAGCGAGCCGCGCAACCTCATCAACAGGAAGGTCGGCGGCGCCGGGGATGTCGGCTGCCAGCGCGATGATGTATTCGCCTTGGTAGCCGTCCTCGGGTGGCTCTTCGCCTCGAGCGCGGGCCTGCACTGAAACCCCGAGCGCACGGATCTGCGAGCCGGCGTCGTTTACGTAGTACTCGCGATGGACCTTGTGACCGACGAAGCTGAAGAGCCGCGCCAGCGCGTCGCCGTAGACGGCGTTGCGGGTGCCGCCGACGTGGACCGGTCCGGTCGGGTTGGCGCTGACGAATTCGATGTTGACTTGGAGCGGCGGATCGGCGACCGCGCCGCCCCACTGATCGCCGGCGGCGAGCACTGCGTCGATCGCCTCGCCGTACCACTGGTCGGAGAGAACAAGGTTGACGAAGCCAGGGCCGGCGACCTCGGCACTGACGAGCGCGGGGCCGAGCTGGCGGCCGAGCTCCTCGGTGAGCTGCTCGGCAAACTCACGCGGCTGCGCGCCTAGGCCCTTGGCAACGGCGAGCGCCGCGTTGGTCGCAAAGTCGCCATGTTCAGGCTGCTTTGGCCGCTCGAGCTGGAGCTGCGCGGAGACCGTTTGCCCACCCGCGAGCGCCGCGACAGCGGCAGCCAGACCGGCATTTAGATCATCGAGTGGACTGCTCACGGCTTCGATGATCGCAGCGTCGCCAGCGCGGCGTCCTGCCGAGCGCCGCGCTAGTGGTGGTAAGGCGAGCCGGCAAGGATCGAGTGACCGCGGTAGATCTGTTCCAGCAGCACCACGCGCGCAAGCTGATGCGGCAGAGTCATCGGCCCCAGCGAGAGCCGATCATCGGCCCGCTCAAGCTCGATTCCGTAGGCGCCACCGACGACGAAACAGAGATCACGGCCGCTTGCCCGGCGCTGCTCGAGAAAAGCGCTGAAGGCGACGCTGTCGTACTGCTTGCCTTCATCGTCGAGCAGCACGAGGTGGGCCTTCTCGGGAACCCGCCCGGCCAACTTCGCCGGCTCGCGCAGCTCAATCAATTCGATCGGCGCGTGATGGCCGATCAGCTTCTCGTAGTGGGCGATGTCATCGGCGAAAGGGGCGCGCAGGCGGCCGACGGAAAGGACCGTGATCTTCACCTCTCGCCCCCACTGGGCCGCTCACCACGCTGCCAAGCGAGGCCAATGCCGATCCGCTCAACCGTCGTTGGGTGGGTGCCGAAGATCCAATGAGTAATCGCCGGCGGATCCGGGTTGCCGAGG
>CAJBIG010000229.1 GCA_903953065.1 uncultured Solirubrobacterales bacterium | reverse complement strand
GCCAGCGCCAGCGCATCTTCCTTCTCGAGCCGCAAGATGTGGAATGCGAGCCGCTGCGCCGTCCGTGAACCGATCCCCGGCAGCTTCGAGAGTTCGGTGATCAGCCGCTGGACGGGAGGAGCAAACATGCGCTACGGCCCTTCGGGGCCGGGGTCTCCATCATCGGCGAAATCAGACTGCCCGTCGCTATCGGTGCCCTCATCGGCCACGTCGCTGGCTGCCACCGGGGCGGCAACAATCTCCTCGGCGTCGAACGTTTCCAGCAGCCGGTCCACCAGCTCGTCGCCGGCGAGCTCTTCCGATTCGGGCGCCGTGCCAAGGTCGCGCAGCTCGTATTCAATCTTCACCCGCACGCCAAGCAGCGCCTCAAGCGCCAGCCCGACGACAGTCCGCGCGTCGGCGTTGTCGCCGACCATCCGGCGGTTGAAGGAGTCATCTTCAGGGAAGGCGACGACAAGATGGCCGCCGCGCATCTCGACCGGCTGCGCCCTTGCCAAAGCGGCAGAGACCATCGGCTGGTCGGGGTTGATCGTCTCCAGCACGGCCGGCCACAATTCGGTTATCTGCTCGATCGCCACCTGAACGGCCGGCGCTGACTGCTTCGGCGTCGGCGTCGGCTGCTCGGTCGGGGGCGGCGCAATGGCAGGGGCGGCGGCAGGCGCTGCGGCGGGCGCTGCTGCGGCGGGCGGATCAGGCGGCGGCGCTGGAGCGGCGGCAGGCGGCTCAGGCGCAGGCGCAGCAAACGACTCCTCGGCCGGCAGCGGCGCAGCAGCAGGCGCGCCACCGAGCGCCGCCTCAAGGCGACCAATCCTCGCTAGGAGAGCCTTGCTCGAGGCATCAACCTCTGGCGTTGCAGCTTTCACGAGCGATAGTTCAAGCTGCGTGCGCGGGTCGGCGCCATCGCGGATTGCGCGCATCGCCACGCCGAGCAGATCAAGCAGCCGCACGGCATCGGCCTCATCGATGCGCTGAGCCTGCTCAGCCAGTCGCTCATCGCGGTCGGGTGTTACGCGCAGCTCGCTCGGGACGGCGCCGAGTGTGCCGACGACGAGCAGTTCGCGGGCGTGAACTTCCAAGTCGCGGGCCGCAATCTGAAGGTCGCGGCCGGTCTCGGCCAGTCGCGCGGCAATCTCAAGCGCGGCGCGCGCGTCATGAGCGCCAATCGCATCGAGCGCACCGAAGAGCAGGTCATCGTCGGCGACGCCGAGTACTGCCAAGACATCTTCAACCGCGATCGAGCTGCCGGTGTAGGTAACGAGTTGCTCGAGCGTGCCGAGCGCATCACGGAACGAGCCGGTCGCGTGGCGGGCGATCAGTGCCAGCGCGTCCGGGCTTATCTCAATCGATTCGTTTGCGGCGACGCGCGCCAGCACAACGGTCAGCTGCTCAACGGTCGGCCGACCAAAGTCGAAGCGGTGGCAGCGGTCAACGACAGTGTCAAGGATCTTCTGCGGCTCGGTTGTTGCGAGCACGAAGATTGTGTTCGGCGGTGGCTCCTCGAGCGTCTTGAGGAAGGCGTTCCAAGCCTGAGGGGTCAGCATCTGCGCCTCATCGATGATGTACACCTTCGAGCGGCCGCTGACCGGAGCGTAGGCGACGCTTTCGCGCAGCTCGCGGATGTCGTCAACCGAGTTGTGCGAGGCGCCGTCCATCTCGATTACGTCCATCGAACCGGCCTGCTGGATCGCAAGGCAGGAATCACAGACGCCGCAAGGCTCAGCGGTCGGGCCCTGCTCGCAGTTGAGGCATGCGGCGAGGATCTTCGCCATCGAGGTCTTGCCGGTGCCACGCGAACCGACGAACAGGTAGGCGTGATGGACGTTGCCACCGGTGACGGCGTTGGTCAGTGTTCGAACGACATGCTCTTGGCCAACAACGTCAGAGAAGTTGCGCGGGCGGTGACGGCGATAGAGCGAAGGAGCGGTGGACACGGAGCCGCAAGTCTAGAGGGAGCGGCGGCCGTTCTGAGGCCGCTGGCGCACGCGATCAGCCCAGTTTGCGCCCGTCTCCCGAGTAGGCTGAGGCGATGGAACCGGGTCGGCTCGAAGAGCTCTACGACTGGCTGCGAATTCCGTCGATCTCAACCGGCGGCGGCGAAGCGAGCGATCTTCTCGCGGCCGCCGAGTTTGCCGCCGCGATTATTCGTCGCGCCGGCGGCGAGGCCGAGCTGGTCACGATCGGCGCAGGAAACCCGCTCGTAATTGGCGAGCTGCATGCCATCAGCGAAGGCGCGCCGACGGTGATCATTTATGGCCACTACGACGTGCAGGGGCCCGGCCCGCTAGATCTCTGGCAGAGCCCGCCGTTCGAGCCCGAAGTTCGCGCTGACCGGCTCTACGCGCGCGGCGCCGCCGACGACAAGGGCAACTTCTACCCGCTGCTGATCGCAGCCTGCGAGCTATTCGAAAGCGGCGAGCTGGCGGTCAACGTGCGCGTCGTGATCGAGGGCGAGGAAGAGGCCGGCGGAGAGTCCGTAGCGGCCTGGGTCAAAGCCGAAGGGCGCGGCGCCGACTGTGCGATCGTCTTCGATAGCGCGATGGAAGACGCACAGACTCCAGCAATCACGATCGGGCTGCGCGGCTGCATCAGCACGTCGATCAGCGTCAAAGCGCAGCCACGCGACCTGCACTCCGGCCTCTACGGCGGCAGCGTCCAGAACGCACTCCACGTGCTCCAGCAGATCCTCACGCCGCTGCTGCCGGGCGACGACGGCAACCTCCGCGCAGAGCTGCGCGCCGGTGCCGAGCCGCCCTCGGCAGCTGAGCTTGAATCGTGGCAGCAGCTGCGCCCAGGGCAAGAGATGCTCGACGAAGTTGGAGCAACATCGCTGACCAGCGACTCGGGTGCTGACTTCCGTCGCCGCAACGGCGCTGAACCTTCGTTTGAAGTCAACTGGATCGAAGGCGGCGCGGCGCGAACCGTCGTTCCGGCGCAGGCGCGCGCCTTTGTAACGCTGCGGCTCGCGCCCGGGCAGGACGCCGCCGCGATGCAGGCGACGCTCGAGCGGCTGCTTCGCGAGAGAGTTCCAGACGGGGTCCAGTTGGAGATCGAATCGCACGCCGCGACGCCATCGCTCTTTGCCGCCGACCTACCGGCGATTCAGATCGCACGTGAGGCAATTGAGCGCGCCAGCGGAATGAAAACGGCGCTGATCCGCAGCGGCGGCTCGATCCCCGTCGTGGCCGACTTTGCTGCGGCTGGAATCCCGGTAATCGTCAGCGGCTTTGGCCTTGCCGATGATGAGATCCACGCGCCTAATGAATCGTTTGTGCTCGACCATCTCGACCTCGGCGAGCGCTGCGCCCGTGAGCTTCTGCAGGCTCTCGCCGCGCTGCCACAAACCTAAGTCGATGAGCAGCGCGCGCAACAGGCTTCAGGTAGTGGCCGCGATCGTCGCGCTGGCAGCGGTCGCCTGGCTCCTCGCCGGCCGTGGGCTCGTCAACTACGACACTCTTTACTCGCTCGTTTGGGGGCGCGAGCTAAGCGAAGGCCTCTCGCTTGATCTCAGCGCGCCGTTCACGCCGACGCTGCACCCGTTCGGAATTCTGCTCGGCCTGGTGCTCTCGCCTTTCAGCAAGACGGTCGCGAGCGGCGTCCACGGTGTTGCCGCTACCGACATCGTCGTCGTGCTCGCCTTTCTCGCGCTCGGCGCGATGCTCTGGCTGACCTACGCGCTTGGCGCACTCTGGTTTGGCCGCTGGGCCGGCGCGCTGGCGGCGCTGATCATGCTTACGCGCAGACCGCTGCTCGATTTCGGCGCCCGTGCCTACGTTGACATCCCCTATGTGGCGCTGGTCCTGGCTGCCGTTCTGGTTGAGAGCAGGCGTCGCCGTGCCGCCACGCCGGTGCTCGCGCTGCTCGCCGTCGCCGGGCTGATCCGCCCTGAAGCTTGGGCCTTCTCCGGTGCCTACATCGTCTACCTCTGGTTCAGTGGCGAACATAGTCCGCGGCAGGTGGCTGGATGGCTCGCAGTGGCGGCAAGCGGCCCGCTGCTCTGGATTCTTGGCGACCTGGTGCTGGCCGGCAGCGCGCTCCACTCGCTCTCCGACACGCAGGAAAACACGCGCGCGCTCGGCCGCGCGACCGGCATCAGCGGACTCTTCACAACGGCGCCGCGGCGGCTTGGCGAGATCCTCCGCGAGCCGGTCCTCTTCGGCGCCGTCGGCGGTCTTGGTTTCGCAATCTGGCTGCTTCGCGAGCGTGTCCGCACGCCGATTCTGATCGGGCTCGTGGCGCTCGCTGCCTTCAGCCTGCTGGCAATCGCCGGGCTGCCGATCAACGGTCGCTACCTCTTGCTGCCCGCCGTAATTGGGGCGATCTTCTGCGGCGCCGGCGTCTTTGGCTGGCGCGAGCTCAAGAGCGATGACAAGCACCGTCAGCCGTGGGCGATCTTCGGCCTCTTGACGATTCTGCTGCTGCTGGCGTTCGCGCCAGCTCAGATCGACCGGATCTCAAACCTCCGCTACGCCCTGAGCCGCCAAGAGCAGATTCAGAGTGACCTTCGGGCCTTGATCAATCGGCCACCGGGGCTGATCACGGCGAGCTGCAAACCGATCACGGTTCCAAACCACCGCCCGGTGCCGGCGCTTGCGCTGTGGCTTGATTTGCCGCCCGAAGTGATCTTTAGTGCCGACGATCGGCTCGTTCCAACCGGCCAATTCATCGCCGCCGCAACACCCCAAGTTGCCAGCGACTACATTCTCGATCCGCGCGACCTAAAACGCAGCGTGATCGGGCCGCCGCGGTCGCTGGAGCTGGCCGGCGGCAACCAATCCTGGCTTGTTTACAAGCGCTGCGCCGCTAGCGGCGGCTGAACGTCAGGGCGTTGGTGGGGCAGTACTTGTTGTCGTGATCGTCGTCGGTGGCGCCGTCGTCGTCGTGACCGTCGTGTTCGTGATCGTTGGCACCGATTGAGTTGTCGAGATCGTGTTGCTGTTGTTGTCGCCCGTGATGATGAGCGCAACTATTACCCCGACGACGATGATCGCAACAGCGCCCATCACCCACGGCCAAGGGTTGCTCTTGTGCGGCGGCTGGCCCTGTTGGTATCCCTGCTGGGGCTGATAGCCGGGCTGGTTCGGGTTCTGCGGGGGCTGCGTGGCCATTGGGTG